>CAJBMJ010000127.1 GCA_903954045.1 uncultured beta proteobacterium
GGTCAAATCGTCATGCAGTCCGACTCCGTTGGCCCATTCTTGTTACTTCGTTTGGAGCCAGGCGACTACACCGTCGAAGCCACCCTGGAAGGAAAACCAATGAGTAAAAAGGCAACCGTGGTCCCTGGAAAATCGTCCCGGTTGATCTTCTACTGGTCATCAGGCAGTTCTGCCGCGCGATAAACCTGGAGCAATTGACCAGGCTTCAGGTTTGACTGCGTTTTTTAACGCTGGTTTTTGGTTTGGGTTTGGCACGTCTAACGTTGCCGCCCGCTGTCAACCTCTGGTTGCCCAGCACCCGGAGGGTTTTGACCTCTGGCCGCTGACCCGTCCTGCCGTACTTCAACACCTTGAAGTCCCGCGGTCCCGGTTTTCTGTCCTCATCAACGGCGCGCTCCTTTTCAGGCATCGGACGCCACAAAACCAGTAGTTTGCCTATGTGTTGGATGGGTGCGGCCCCCAATTCATCGGCCAGTGTCTGAAACATGGATTCTCTGGAACTGCGGTCGTCTGAAAATACGCGAACCTTGATCAATCCGTGGGCATTGAGCGCAGCGTCCACTTCTTTCTTGACGTTCTCGGTCAGTCCGTCACCACCGACCATGACGACAGGATCCAGGTGATGGGCTTCAGCGCGGTGTACTTTGCGTTGTGCAGGAGTTAGTTCGATTTGGGGCATGTAGGTATTATCGACGCAATGAATACGCAGAGTAAAAGCAAGTCAGACAACAAGGCGGGCAACAAAAAGGTCAACAAGGCCTGGTTGCACGACCATATTAATGATCCCTATGTCAAATTGGCCAATAAAGAGGGATACCGCGCGCGCGCTGCCTACAAGCTCAAAGAAATTGACGAGACTTTTCATTTGATCAAGCCGGGTGACCTGGTAGTGGATTTGGGGTGCACACCGGGGGCTTGGAGCCAGTACGTGCGGCGTCGGCTTTCACCAGGAGGCGCTGCGGCTGGCGACTTGAATGGCACCATCATCGGTTTGGACCTTTTGGCCATGGAACCGATTGAAGGGGTTCATTTCATTCAGGGGGACTTCAGGGAAGCAGAAACCCTGGGTCATCTGGAGTCGGCCTTGAACGGACGGCAGGCAGATATCGTGGTATCAGACATGGCGCCCAATCTTTCAGGTATTGCGTCCGCAGACGCCGCCAGGGTCGAATATCTGGTGGAGTTGGCAATTGAGTTTGCGCAAAATCACATGAAGCCTCAAGGGGCACTTGTTGCCAAAGTGTTTCATGGCAGCAGCTACAACGCGGTGGTGCAGGCATTCAAGGATGCCTTTGTCACGGTCAAACCCTATAAGCCCAAAGCGTCCCGAGACCGCTCTTCTGAGACATTCTTAGTGGGCCTTGTTTTGAAAGTGCAGCGTTAATCCCTGATTCCACTGTGGCTGAAACCACGAAAATACCGGGCTTTGGGGCTTGAAACGCCTAAAATAGTGCTCAAGTAACGTATCGCATGGGTTGTTGCGCCCTACCTGGAGTTTCGCTTGAATAATCAGTGGTTTTCGAAAATTGCGGTCTGGTTGGTGATCGCCTTGGTGCTATTTACCGTGTTCAAGCAGTTTGACGCGCGTGGGCCTGGTGCATCAGGAATGATGGGCTATTCGGACTTCCTTGAGGAAGTGCGAAGCAAGCGGATCAAGAGTGCTGTTATCCAAGAGGGGCAGGGCGGCACCGAAATCCTCGCGATTACCACCGATGAGCGAAAAGTCCGTACCACAGCTACCTATCTCGACCGTGGCTTGGTGGGTGATCTCATTGCCAATAACGTCAAGTTTGATGTCAAACCCCGCGAAGAAGGCTCCTTGTTAATGACCCTTTTGGTGAGTTGGGGTCCGATGCTGTTGCTGATTGGCGTCTGGATTTACTTCATGCGCCAAATGCAGGGCGGTGGCAAAGGCGGTGCTTTCAGCTTCGGCAAGAGCAAGGCCCGCATGCTTGACGAGAGCACCAACACTGTGACCTTTGCCGATGTGGCGGGTTGCGACGAGGCGAAGGAAGAAGTCAAGGAAGTGGTCGACTTTCTGAAAGATCCCAGCAAATTCCAAAAGCTCGGTGGCCGAATTCCCCGTGGTCTGTTGCTGGTGGGGCCTCCGGGAACCGGTAAGACCTTGCTTGCCAAGTCGATTGCCGGTGAAGCGAAGGTTCCTTTCTTCAGCATTTCGGGTTCCGATTTTGTGGAAATGTTTGTGGGCGTGGGCGCTGCGCGCGTGCGCGACATGTTTGAAAACGCCAAGAAGAACGCCCCTTGCATCATTTTCATCGATGAAATTGACGCAGTGGGTCGCCAGCGTGGTGCCGGTTTGGGCGGTGGCAACGATGAGCGTGAGCAAACCCTCAATCAGATGCTGGTAGAGATGGACGGCTTCGAGACCAACGTCGGAGTGATCGTGGTGGCAGCAACCAACCGCCCTGACATTCTGGATGCAGCCTTGTTGCGTCCCGGTCGTTTTGACCGTCAGGTGTACGTCACTCTGCCCGATATTCGTGGACGCGAACAGATTTTGAACGTGCACATGCGCAAGGTGCCGGTGGGCCAGGACGTGAGCCCCAGCATCATTGCCCGCGGTACGCCGGGTATGAGCGGTGCCGACTTGGCCAATCTTTGCAATGAAGCTGCCTTGATGGCCGCGCGTCGCAACGCACGCCTGGTCGAGATGCAGGATTTTGAGAAAGCCAAAGACAAGATTCTGATGGGACCAGAGCGCAAGAGCATGGTTATGCCTGAGGGTGAACGCAAGAACACTGCTTACCACGAGTCAGGGCATGCGCTCATTGGAAAAATGCTGCCCAAGTGTGATCCGGTGCACAAGGTCACCATCATTCCGCGTGGACGTGCCTTGGGCGTCACCATGAGCCTGCCTGCGCAAGACCGCTACTCCTATGACAGCGAATACATGCTCAACCAGATCAGCATGCTGTTCGGCGGTCGTATCGCAGAAGAGGTGTTCATGAACCAGATGACCACGGGTGCGAGCAACGACTTTGAACGAGCTACCTCCATTGCGCGTGACATGGTGACCCGCTATGGCATGACCGATGCCTTGGGCCCGATGGTCTATGCCGAGAATGAAGGCGAAGTGTTTTTGGGTCGTAGCGTGACCAAGACCACCAGCATGAGTGAGCAGACCATGCAAAAGGTTGACGGCGAAGTGCGACGCATCATTGATCAACAGTACGCCCTGGCCCGCAAGTTGATCGAAGAAAATCAGGACAAGATGCACGCGATGGCCAAGGCTTTGCTGGAGTGGGAAACCATTGACAGTGATCAGCTCGACGACATCATGGCAGGCAAAGAACCGCGTCCTCCCAAAGATTGGACACCACGCACTCCGACTTCTGGTGGTGGTGACAGCGGTGGGGCGCCTGCAGTCGCTGCGGAGCCCAAGCCTACAGCGGCCTGAGTTCAGCCGTTTCATTCAAACGGGGCCTAGTGCCCCGTTTTTATTCCTTCAGCATGTTTTGGCAAACTTCCCGCTTCAGCATTGATTTGGCCACGCCCAAAGTGATGGGCATCGTCAATGTGACACCTGACTCATTTTCTGACGGCGGCAGCTTTGCCGAACCAAGAGCGGCATTGGCACATTGCGAGCAGTTGCTTCTGGATGGTGCGGACATTCTGGATATTGGCGCCGAGTCCAGTCGCCCTGGAGCCAGAGCGCTTCCGTTGGAAGAAGAACTGGGGCGCCTGCTGCCCGTCGTACGCCATGCCGTCCATTTGGGCGTGCCTATCTCCATCGATACCTATAAACCAGGGGTCATGCAGGCAGTTTTGGATCTTGGCGCCGACATCATTAACGACATTTGGGCACTGCGTTGGTCAGATGGGCCAAACTCTTCCAGTGGCGAAGCACTGGTAGCTGCCCATCCTGGTTGCGGTGTCTGTCTGATGCATATGCATAGGGACCCACAAAGCATGCAGTTGTCCCCCATGACAGGCGATGTGGTTCCGCAGGTGCTATTGTTTTTAGAGCGTGCTACGCAGCGTTTATCTGCACTAGGGCTTGAAAAGTCCCGAATTGTGCTGGATCCGGGTATCGGGTTCGGAAAAACAGTCGATCAGAACTTCGCCTTGCTCGCCCGTCAGGCAGAGCTGCTTGCGCTGGGTTACCCTTTGCTGGCAGGCTGGTCACGCAAATCTTCGCTTGTGGCTGCCACACAAGTGCTGTCTGACGCCAAGCACACCATGTCTAATCAAGACAGAATCACTCCCAGTGTGACCGCTGCGGTGCTGGCAGTCCAAAATGGTGCCCGGGTAGTTCGGGTGCATGACGTAAAAGAAACGGTTCAGGCGCTGAAAGTGCTTAAGGCAGTGCAAACTGCAGGCCTTGAAAATAAGTGAAGTTTGAAATAATCAAAAAAAAGGACATCTGACAATGGGACGGCAGTATTTTGGAACAGACGGTATTCGCGGCACTGTAGGCCAGGCGCCTATCACCCCGGACTTTGTGTTGCGACTCGCGCATGCGGTTGGCCATGTGCTTAAAGAATCAGAATCCCGTCCGACAGTATTGATCGGGAAAGACACGCGCATCTCGGGCTACATGCTGGAAAGTGCGCTGGAGAGTGGTTTCAACTCCGCAGGTGTGGATGTGGTTCTCCTGGGGCCTATTCCTACCCCTGGCGTGGCCTATCTCACCCGTGCACAACGCGCTTCGCTGGGAGTGGTGATTAGCGCCAGTCACAACCCATTCGCTGACAACGGAATCAAGTTCTTCAGTGCACAGGGAACCAAGCTGCCCGATGCCTGGGAACTGGCGGTAGAAGCAGCGCTGGAGAAACCACCGGTGTGGGTTGAGTCTGCGCAGTTGGGCAGGTCACGCCGCCTGGACGACGCTGCGGGTCGCTACATCGAATTTTGTAAAAGTACGTTTGCCAACGACCTCACTCTCAAGGGATTGAAAATTGTGGTGGATGGCGCCCATGGCGCTGCTTACCAGGTGGCACCCAAGGTTTTCCATGAGCTGGGCGCAGAAGTGATTGCGATTGGCTGTGCTCCCGATGGGCTGAATATCAACAAAGGCGTTGGGGCGACCCATCCTGAGGCGCTGTTGCGGGCTGTGAAAGAACATCAGGCTGATTTTGGCGTGGCGCTGGACGGTGATGCAGATCGTCTGCAACTGGTGGACAAGGACGGTCGCCTTTTCAATGGCGATGAGATTTTGTACCTGATGGTCAAGGAACGCTTGTCCCGAGGCGGCTCAAACGCCAGCAAGCGGCAGGGTGAGTCGGTTCCAGGTGTCGTTGGCACCTTGATGACCAATATGGCTGTAGAACTGGCGCTGCGCGATAAAGGTGTGGAACTGGTGCGCGCTAAGGTGGGCGACCGCTATGTACTGGAAGAGCTGGAGAAACGAGGCTGGTTGCTGGGCGGAGAAGGTTCCGGCCATTTGCTTGCGCTGGACAAGCACACCACCGGTGATGGCCTGGTTTCGGCTTTGCAGGTTTTGCAAGCGTGTGTGCGTAGTGGGCAATCGCTGGCCGAACTGCTCACCGATGTCACACTTTTCCCACAGGTGCTGATCAATGTGCGTTTGGCTCCGGGACAGGATTGGAAATCCAACACCCGAATGGCCGAGGTCACCCAAGCGGTGGAGAAAGAGCTTGGAGATACTGGCCGTGTGCTGATTCGCGCCAGCGGCACCGAGCCTTTGCTGCGGGTGATGGTGGAGGCGCGTGATGCCGAACAGGCCCAAGCCTGTGCTCAACGCATAGCAGACACACTCACGACCTGAGTTGGTCCTGAAGGCCCGCAAAAGTCGTCTACAAAGAGAGGAAACTGCTCTGGCGCCCAGAGCTAGCCTGAGAAATGGCCGCTGGCGATGAGGCGGTCAATCTCGGCCTCGGCGGCAGCCCAGTCGTCTGCCGGGTTGGCATCGGCAAAGCCGCGCCGCTCGGCAATGTAGAACGCGGCAACCTCCACGTAGTTGTTGCGCTGCTCCGCACTCATGTTGGCCTTGGCGGCTGATGCTGCCTTTTTGGGCGCAGCGGCTTTTTTGGCGGCGGCGGGTTTTTTCGCAGCGGTAGCTGGCTTGGGCGTGACAGTCTTCACCGGCACAGGCTTAACTGCTACCGGTTTCACTGCTGCAGGCTTCACCGCGACAGGCTGGGCAACCGCAGATTTGGCAGCCGCGCGTTTGGGGGGCGCTTTGGCACTGGGGGGGGCGGTTTTCTTGGCGGTGACCATGTTTGACTCCGAGGGTTGTGGATGGTGCAATATTGGCAAGCAATATGTACTGCCTCCTTGATAGATGTCAAACATCGATCGATGTCAACAACCCATATTGCTTGGACAACGATATGGTGACGGCGGGCACTCCGCTGCAATTCAACGCCCCTCTTTCGACCACCAATACGACACCGTGAAACCCATGACACTCCCCCGCGCCAGTGGCATCCTGCTGCATCCAACCTCACTGCCTGGCCCCCATGGCAGCGGAGATCTTGGCTCTGCGGCCTACCATTTCGTCGATTGGCTTGTGACTGCCGGACAATCCTTGTGGCAAATCCTTCCACTCGGTGGCATTGGCCCAGGCAATTCTCCGTACATGAGCAGTTCGGCGTTTGCTGGTAACGTCTTGTTGATTGACCTCAACGAGTTGCATCAGCGTGGCTGGCTGCAAACTGAGGATCTGGTGCCAAGCCCGGACTTCCATGAACAGCAAATTCGATTTGCCGCTGTCTACCCTTGGCGGATTGCCCGTTTGCAAAAGGCTGCCAACACCTTTCTCACTGGCGCTAACCACTCTGATCTGGCTGATTTCGAAACCTTTTGCACCACGCACGCAAGCTGGCTGCAGGACTACGCGCTCTTCATGAGCCTGGCTGAATCGCTGGGTTGGAAAGACTGGTGTCAATGGGATCCAGGCTTGGCCAAGCGTGAACCCCAGGCACTGAAGCAGGCTACGTCAATCTACGCCAATGCCATCCATTTCTGGAAGTTTTGCCAGTGGTGTTTTTTTCGCCAATGGCAGCGCTTGCGTGCTTACGCCAATGAACGAGGGGTACGCATTGTCGGGGATATTCCCATTTTTATCGCCTACATGAGTGCCGAGGCCTGGTCGCGACAGGAGCTCTTTGAACTCGATGACACCGGCAGAGCCTATGTGGTCGCAGGCGTACCGCCTGACTTCTTTAGTGCCGAAGGACAGCGTTGGGGTAATCCACTGTACTGCTGGAGTGCCCATGCTGCCGAAGGGTACGCCTGGTGGATCGAACGGGTGCGAAGAATTTTCGATCTGGTCGACATTGTGCGCATTGACCACTTTCGCGGGTTTGCCGGCTACTGGGAAATACCGGCGGAAGAACAAACTGCAGTCCAGGGCCGCTGGTTGCCTGGCCCCGGACCGGCCTTGTTCCACGCAATTCGCAATGCACTTGGTGACTTGCCCATCATTGCTGAAGACCTGGGGGTGATAACACCCGATGTCACCGCACTGCGTGACGAGTTTGGGTTGCCTGGCATGCGCATCCTGCAGTTCGCGTTTGGAGAAGGCAAGTACGAGGACAGTATGAACCCGTTTTTGCCGCACAACTACAGCACCAATACTGTGGCATACACCGGCACCCACGACAACGACACAACAGTTGGCTGGTGGGCTGACCTATCGCCAGCGATGCGACAGCATGCAAAAGACTACCTTGGATTGGACGGCAGTGCCATCCATTGGGCACTGATCCGTGCGGTCAGTGCCAGTGTGGCTGACACCGCAATATTTCCCATGCAGGACGTACTTGGACTGGAGACCACGCACCGCATGAACCTGCCTGGACAGCGCTCGGGTTATTGGGAGTGGCGATTTGCCTGGAGCCAGGTGATGCCGAATCACTCGGAACGCCTGTGCCAATTTGGCACTTTGTATCGGCGCAACGGCACATTGCGGTAGGCAACGCGCCCGCGGCGGGACATATGCGGACGTGAATATTGGCACATCAAATTAGCTGATCACACTCATTGGAAGCCTTTGTCGAAGGATTGTTTGACATGGATGAATGTGCCTTTGCGTTTTATATGGTTGGTCTGATGCAGCCATGATATGGGCTGCATGCAAACAGGTCGTCATGTACCAACAATATTTCAGACTGGGGCCCGTCTCAGGGGTACAAGCCTGCCGGGGCATCTCATAATTGAAGTTCATGACAAACAATGGCAATCCCGACCCCAGTGCTCCTTCGATGAACGCCGCTGATCCGCCTGAGCGGGAGCCCATGCCACATTTGGCTTCTTCCGACCTGACGCAGTTAATGCAGGCTACCCATCCTGATCCCTTTGGGGTCTTGGGTATGCATCTCAAGCCGGATGGTCTGTGGATCTGCTGCGTACTGCCCGGTGCTGAAGAAGTTGTAGTGGTCGACCTTGAGACCCAGGCGAGCAGGGCGCAACTCTCAAGACATCCTGGCACCGACGTATTTAGTGTTCGAATGGTGAATGAACAGCCGTTCGGTTACCGTTTGCGAGTGAAATGGAAAAGCGAGCAGGAGGGTGGGGCGGAGACTGTCCAAACCTTGGAGGACGCTTATCGGTTTGGTCCGCAGTTGCAGGAAATGGATATCTGGCTGTTGTCAGAAGGTACGCACCAGCGCCCATATGAATGCCTTGGTGCGCATTTGATGCAGTGCGATGGGGTTGAGGGCACCCGTTTCGCAGTGTGGGCGCCCAATGCCCAGCGCGTGTCGGTGGTAGGCAGCTTTAATCAGTGGGATGGCAGGCGTCATCCCATGCGACTCAGGCGCGAATGTGGCGTGTGGGAGATATTCGTACCAGCCGTGGCTCAGGGCGATACCTACAAGTTTGAAGTTTTGGGCGCACACGGTGCTATCGCCCTGAAATCGGACCCGTTTGCCTTCTATGCGCAACTGCGTCCGGATACCGCCAGCGTGGTGTGGCCGCTGTTGCAAAGACAAGCGATGAAGGAAGAGCGAATTCATGCCAATCGCTTGGATCAGCCTTTGAGTATTTACGAGGTGCACTTGGGCTCATGGCGCAAGGCAGAAGGCTGGCGATGGCTGAATTACCGGGAATTGGCCGACACGCTGGTTCCCTACGCCCGCGACATGGGCTTTACCCACCTTGAATTACTTCCGGTGAGTGAGCATCCGTTTGACGGTTCCTGGGGTTACCAGCCCATTGGTCTTTTTGCTCCGACTTCGCGCTTTGGCACCCCAGAAGACTTCAAGTATTTTGTCGATGCGGCCCACGAAGCTGGGCTGGGCGTGATTCTTGACTGGGTGCCAGCCCATTTTCCCAGCGATGCGCATGGCCTGGCCGATTTTGATGGAACACATTTGTATGAATACGCAGATCCCAAAGAAGGTTTTCATCAGGACTGGAATACGCTGATTTACAACTTTGGCCGAGTCGAGGTGCGCAATTTTTTGGTAGGCAATGCGCTTTACTGGCTTGAGCGTTTTGGTGTGGACGGTTTGAGGGTCGACGCCGTGGCTTCCATGCTTTACCGTGACTACAGTCGCGCACAAGGGCAGTGGATACCCAATAAACACGGTGGACGGGAGAACCTGGAGGCCATCGAATTTTTACGCCGCATGAATTTCATTGTAGGTACCGAGCGCCCGGGTGCTATCACCCTTGCCGAAGAATCTACCGCGTTTCCAGCGGTAAGTCGCCCGCCCAGCGCAGACATGCAAGGTGGTGGATTGGGTTTTCACTACAAGTGGAACATGGGCTGGATGCATGACACCTTGCAATACACCGCACTCGACCCTGTTTATCGACGTCATCACCAGAACAAGCTTACTTTTGGACTGATGTACGCTTTCACCGAGAACTTTGTGCTTCCGTTTTCGCATGACGAGGTAGTTCACGGAAAGAAATCGCTTTTGGGAAAAATGCCGGGTGACGATTGGCAGCGATTCGCCAACCTTCGCGCGCTCTATGGCTTTATGTGGGCCTATCCCGGGAAAAAACTGTTGTTCATGGGCTGTGAATTGGCGCAAGCTACGGAATGGGCCGATACCGGGAGTATTCCCTGGGAACTCGAGGAACAAGGCCCGCACCAGGGCGTGCAGCGTCTGGTGAGAGATCTCAACCGGGTTTACCGCGCCTATCCTCAACTGCATGGCCAAGACGTTTGTCCGGAGGGTTTTCGGTGGATCACCCATGAAAACGCAGCGCAATCAGTGATTGCTTTTCTCCGTCTTTCGCAGGACGGCAGCAGCGTGATCGTCGCATGCAACTTCACGCCCGTACCACGCAGTGCGTACCGGTTGGGGGTGCCTTCTCCCGGACCCTGGAGGGAACTGATTAATTCAGACAACAGTGTTTACGGAGGGAGCGGCCTTGGAAATGGTGTGCTGGAGGCGCAAAACGTTGCCGCTCATGGCCATGCGCAATCCGTGGAAGTGAATTTGCCTCCGCTATCCTGCCTGATCCTGGTAACGATGGAAAGCTGAAATGCATTCTTGGGACGGTTTGTCGGTTTTGCCTGGAAGAACCCACGCCTTGGGCGCACGATTGCTCGCGGACGGCGTGAATTTCGCTCTTGCTTCGCCCAATGCGACATCGGTCGATTTATGTCTGTTTGATCCGGAAGGTCGCTTGGAGACAGCGCGCATCGCCATGCTCCATCAGCGCAATGGTGTCTGGTCGGGATTTTTGCCCCATGGAGCCGCTGGTTTGGTCTACGGATGGCGTGTATCAGGACCCTGGGATCCGCGCAATGGCCACCGATTCAATCCGGCCAAGGTGTTGCTGGACCCCTATGCCCTGGAAGTGGTTGGTAGCTATGACGGAAGCGATTTGCATGTGGGTCACAGCGCCGCAGACGAGTCACTGCCTGACCCTAGAGACAATGCGACCACTGCGCTGAAGGCTCGGGTCGTTGCAGAGTTGCCTGCAGTTTCCACCCGGGTTCAAGTGGCCGCAGGAAGCCGTGTAATTTACGAAGTGCATGTCAAGGGCTTCACGGCCTTACACCCCGAGGTGCCAGAGTCGTTACGCGGCACTTTTGCAGGGTTGGCCCACCCAAAGGTACTTGCTTATCTGAAGCGTCTGGGTGTTACCACGCTTTGTCTTATGCCCGTGGCACAGAGGGCTGACGAATCACGGTTGCTCAAACTCGGTTTGACCAACTACTGGGGATACAGCCCGATCGCCTGGAATGCGCCTGAAGTGCGGTATTGGAGTGGTACACCCGGCACCACGCCGCGCAGTGAGTTCCGCCAGATGATGGACGCCTTGCATGCGGCGGGCTTGGACGTGGTGTTGGATGTGGTCTACAACCACACCGCTGAAACCGATGAAAGAGGTCCCACCCTCAGCCTGCGCGGCATTGACAACGCCATGTATTACCAACTGGATCCGCAGCAACCGCAGCACTATCTCAATTGGACCGGGTGCGGAAACTGCCTCAATTTAAATCACCCTCTGGTTTTGCGAACAGTGATGGATAGCCTGCGCCATTGGGTCACCGAGTTCGGTGTGGACGGATTCCGGTTTGATCTGGCTCCAGTTCTGGGTAGGGGAGAGCGCAAAAACGGATACGCCTACTCAGAGCAGGCTCCATTTTTTATGGCACTTGCCCAGGATCCTGCGTTGGCAGATCGATTGATGATCGCCGAGCCGTGGGACATCGGATCTGGTGGCTACCAGTTGGGGCAATTTCCACCGGGGTGGCTGGAGTGGAACGATCGCTTTCGTGACACCCAGCGATCCTTCTGGTTGCAGGAAAAGGAAGATCTGAGCGCGCTTGCGAAAAAGATGGCGGGCTCCGCAGATGCCTTCGCACCCCAAAGGCGTGCGCCGTGGAGCAGCGTGAATTTTGTCACCGCCCATGATGGGTTCACGCTGACCGATCTGGTGAGCTATGTCCACCGCCATAACGAAGCCAATGGGGAAAACAACCGCGATGGGCACGCTCATAACCTCAGTGTGAACTTTGGTGTTGAAGGGCCAACCGACCTTGCATCGGTCTTGCTGCAGCGGATGCAAAGCAAGCGAGTACTTTTGGCGATGACCCTGTTGTCGCTTGGCACGCCTATGCTACTGGCTGGAGATGATTTGGGGCACAGCCAAAACGGCAATAACAATGCCTATTGTCAGGACAACCCTGGCACTTGGCTAGACTGGGATAAGGCTGAATATTCTCTGTCGACCTTTGTTTCCAGACTCATCGCAGTTCGGAGTCAACGCACAGTTCTGCAGGGCTTTGATTGGTGGAGCGAACCCGACTCTAGGGGAAACATCCTGGCAAGCTGGTTTCAACCCGACGGAACCTTGATGACGCCGACAACGTGGCACGATGAAAGAGCGCGGGCCATGGCAGTCCTGTTGGAAACCCGAACTGCCACAGACGGGGGCTTAGTTTCTCAGTACGCTCCCTGTCTCTTGCTGATGAATGCAACTACGGTTGCGGTTGAATTCGTTTTGCCGCCCTATTCATGGATTCGCCATGTGGATACCCATAATGGCGATATCGAAGATGAAATGTTGTCTGGAACGCTTTTCCTGCCGCCTGAAAGTTTGTGCCTGGCCAGCACGCATCCCATGATCCCTTTTGTCCACAATTCAGTTCAGTGATTCGAACCTTTCGAGTTGCAACAAAGCACCATGCTCACCATTCGTACTCCAAGTCACCCCTTCAAGGACCAACGCCCGGGCACCTCCGGTCTTCGCAAGAAGGTCGCTGTATTTCAGCAACCCGGCTACCTCGAAAACTTTGTGCAGGCCCTGTTTGACGTGCTGCCAGATGCTGCCGGTCAAACCCTGGTGTTGGGCGGTGACGGCCGTTTTTACAATCGGGTTGCCACACAAATTATTTTGCGCATGGCCGCTGCCAAGGGTTACGCAAGGGTTCTGGTGGGGCAGGGCGGTATTTTGTCTACACCCGCGGTAAGCGCCGTCATTCGCCACCATGGCGCCAGCGGGGGAATTGTGCTGTCAGCCAGTCACAACCCGGGTGGCCCGGAGGGTGACTTTGGCATCAAATACAACATTGCCAATGGTGGACCTGCACCGGAAAAAATAACCGAGGCGATGTTTGAGCGTTCCAAAACAGTCTCTGAAATCCATAGCATCGACAGCCCTGACATTGCCCTGGATGCATTGGGCACCATCTATCTGGGACGCATGGAGGTGACTGTCATTGACCCGGTAGCGATCTACCTGGATTTGATGCAAAAGTTGTTCGACTTCAATGGCATGCGCAAGCTCTTTGCCTCGGGCTTTCGGCTGCGCTTTGATGCCATGCATGCGGTGGGCGGTCCCTATGCCAAAGCTGTTCTCGAAGGTGCACTTGGTGCGCCCCCCGGGACGGTTGTCAACGCCATTCCTCTTGAGGATTTTGGAGGCTTGCATCCGGACCCCAACCCGGTCAATGCTGAAGACCTTGTCCATCACTTGTTTGCCGTGGATGCGCCAGACATGGGCGCAGCATCTGACGGCGATGCCGATCGGAACATGGTTGTCGGACGCCGTTTTGTCGTATCACCCTCCGACAGTCTGGCTGTATTGCTCGCGCACGCACATCGCGTTCCCGGTTACAGGGGTGGAATTTCGGGCGTGGCGCGCTCCATGCCGACCTCCCAGGCCGTCGACAAAGTGGCTAAAGCGATGGGAATTCCCTGCTATGAAACGCCGACTGGATGGAAGTTTTTTGGTAATCTGATGGACGCAGGCCTGGTAAGCCTTTGCGGCGAAGAGAGTTATGGCACGGGTTCGAACCACATACGCGAGAAAGACGGACTGTGGGCTGTTTTGTTCTGGCTCAATCTGATTGCAGTGACGGGTGAGTCCGTAGAGGCCCTGGTGCGGGCCATGTGGAAGGAACATGGACGATGCGTTTACTCCCGTCATGACTACGAAGGCATCTCGCTTTCCAGCGCAGATGCGCTGATGCGCGATTTGCGTGCGTCGCTGCACAGCTTGCCAGGTAAATCCCTAGCAGGCTGCTCTATTGATTTTGCGGATGATTTTTCCTACACCGACCCGGTCGATGGCAGTGTGAGCGAAAGGCAGGGCGTTCGCATCGTATTGAAGGATGGCTCCAGAGCAGTGTTCCGCCTTTCGGGCACGGGCACCGATGGGGCAACATTGCGTCTTTATCTGGAGCGTTTCGAACCCGATATTTCGCGCCATGACCTGCCAGCAGAAGAGGCATTAGCTCCGCTGGCAGCTTTGGCCGAGGCGGCGGCCAACGTACGACTGCAAACGGGAATGGACTGCCCCAGTGTGACGACCTGAATTTTTTATACATTCGCTATTTCATAACGAACAATGCCATTGGAGAAATGAAACCATGAATGACACGGATATTGCACGTTCCCATGTTTTGCAGGAGCGCCATAACCAGCCCCACATGCTGGTGCGTCGCACCATAGCGCTGGTGCTGGCGGGCGGACGCGGTTCGCGGCTAATGCAACTGACTGACAGGCGCGCCAAGCCCGCCGTGTACTTTGGCGGCAAGTTCCGGATTGTGGACTTTGCACTGTCCAATTGCGTTAATTCTGGTATCCGCCGCATCGGCGTAATTACCCAGTACAAATCGCACTCCTTACTGCGCCACCTTCAACGCGGCTGGAGTTTTTTGCGTGCTGAGCTCAATGAAATGGTGGACCTATTGCCTGCCCAGCAAAGGGTGAACGAAGAGCACTGGTACCGCGGTACGGCCGACGCCATTTACCAGAACATGGACATTATTCAAAGCAGCAAGCCCGAGTATGTGGTGGTATTGGCGGGGGACCATGTCTACAAAATGGACTACTCCTTGATGCTCAAGGACCATGTGGACAGTGGTGCTGGCTGCACGGTGGGTTGCATTGAAGTGCCCCGCGCTGAGGCCAGCGCTTTTGGAGTGATGGCGATTGATCCACAGCGAAAGATCGTGGATTTTGTAGAAAAGCCAGCCAATCCGCCAGCCATGCCCGGCAATGATGCCGTATCGCTGGCTAGCATGGGTATCTATATATTTAACGCCCAGTACCTGTACAAACTGCTGGACGACGATCTCGCAAATCCCGCATCCAGCCACGATTTCGGCAAGGATGTCATCCCAAGGGTGGTACAGGAGGGGCAAGCAGTGGCACATCCCTTCTCACTGTCGTGTGTTTCGACCACGCCAGAAGCCAAACCTTATTGGCGGGATGTGGGCACGATTGACGCCTTCTGGGAGGCGAATCTGGACTTGGCTTCGGTAACGCCCGAGCTGGATATTTACGATACCAATTGGCCGATCTGGACCAGTCAGCGCCAGTTGCCGCCAGCCAAGTTTGTGCAGGACGCCGACGGCAAGCACGGTCAGGCTATCAACACCATGGTGTCCGGAGGCTGCATCGTTTCAGGCTCCACCGTTAGCAACTCTGTACTGTTTTCCAGTGTGCGAGTGCATTCCTATTGCACTATTGACCAGGCCGTTCTGTTGCCAGAAGTGACCGTAGGACGAGGATGTCGCCTGAGCAAAATCGTGGTGGATCGGGGCTGCAAGCTGCCCGACGGCCTGGTAATTGGAGAAGATGCTGACTCAGATGCAGAACGGTTCGAGCGAACAGCCAATGGCGTGACGCTTGTTACGCGCGAAATGCTGAATCGTCTGACACCTGCGCCCTAAGGTTCTGGTATGCGAATACTGCAGGTTAGTGCTGAAATTTTTCCTTTGCTCAAAACGGGTGGGCTGGCCGATATTGCGGGCGCACTGCCCGATGCCCTGAATGGTGCAGGCTGCGAGGTGCGCGGGGTCTTGCCGGGTTTCCCAGCAATTTGTGCCGGTTTGAGTCAGACAAGTTCGGTCGGTCAGTTCACCATGCCGTGGGGCGAAGTCATCCACGTTGTTTATGGAATGCTTTCCGACGTGTCTGTGGGTGACGGTTCTTTCGGTGTCTATGTGCTGATGGCTCCGAATTTGTATGACCGGCCAGGCAATCCCTACGAAGGCCCGGATCGTCAAGCCTATGGGGACAACCACAGAAGGTTTGCCGCATTAGGGTATGCAGCCGCCCAGTTGGCCTGGGGTCTGGATTCCCGCTGGCGCCCACAGTTGGTGCATAGCCATGACTGGCACGCTGCGTTGGCTCCTGCTTTCCTGGCTCTGGCACATGACAGACCCCGGGTGCCGAGTGTTTTCACCGTGCACAACCTGGCCTACCAAGGTGTGTTTGGAGGTGGCTGTTTCGGCGACTTGGGGTTGCCGCCGCAAGCGTTTTCGGTTGGCGGGCTGGAGTATTTTGGCAACGTCTCCTTTATGAAGGCGGGGCTCTCTTATGCGGACCGTATCACCACTGTCAGCCCCACTTACGCCCGTGAAATACAAACGGCAGAGCAAGGTTGCGGACTCGATGGACTGTTGCGCCAGCGGGCGGTGCACCTTAGCGGCATTCTCAATGCGGTTGATGCAGCGGTATGGAGCCCGACAACAGACTCCTTGATTCCTCACCGGTTTGATCCCCGCAACATGACAGGCAAGGCCCTGAACAAGGCTTCATTGCAAGTGCAATGCGGCTTGCATGTCGAAGCTGATGCCCCCCTGTTTGCCATGGTGAGCAGGCTCACCGATCAAAAAGGCCTATCGCTATTGCTGGGCGCGGTCGACGAAATCGTAGCGCCTGGCGGGCAGTTGTTGGTGCTGGGCAGCGGTGACCCCTATTTTGAAGAAGCGTTTTCTCGCGTAGCACAGGAACACCCGGGAAAAGTGGCTGTGCGTCTCGGTTATGACGAGTCGTTTGCTCATCAGGTCTTTGCAGGAAGCGACGTAACCCTGGTTCCTTCCAGATATGAACCCTGCGGCCTGACGCAAATGTACGGACTGAAATACGGCAGCTTGCCGCTGGTGCGGCGGGTGGGCGGCCTGGCTGATACCGTGATTGATACTGATCTTGAAACCCTGGACAACCGCAGTGCCAACGGTTTTGTATTTGACCGGTTCGACGAGACTGATTTCCGACGGGCCGTACGACGGGCCTTTGGTTTGTACCACCGTCCCGCAGAATGGAATCGCGTTCGACAAACTGGCATGCGTAGTGCATTCGACTGGAAAGACTCCGCTCTACGCTACTTCCACCTCTACCAAGAACTGATCCCTAAATGACTGAATCTGTGCAATCGAATTTCACTCCAACCTCAGCGCTGGCCTTTGAGTTTGACGCTCCGGGTCGCGATCGCGAGTCCATCAAACGTGCAATCGCCAACAAATTAATGTTCAGTGTGGGTAAAGATCCGCAAACCGCAAGCCCACAGGACTGGTTGCAGGCTGCGGCTTATGCAGTGCGTGATCAACTCGTTGAACGCTGGATGAAAACCACCCGGGCCCAGTATGCCCAGGACAGCAAGCGGGTGTACTACATGTCCATGGAGTTTTTGATTGGACGAACCTTTAGCAATGCGATGCTCGCTCTGGAACTGCGTGATCAGGTTCGTGAAGCCTTAGCTGATTTTGGCGTGGATCTGGACATGGTCACAGACTTGGAGCCTGATGCCGCCTTGGGAAACGGAGGCCTTGGCCGCTTGGCGGCCTGCTTTCTGGATTCCATGGCCACCCTGAGTATTCCCGGCTTTGGTTATGGTATTCGCTACGAATACGGCATGTTTCGCCAGACGATTGTGGATGGCCGCCAAGTGGAGGTCCCTGACTATTGGCTTACCTACGGAAATCCCTGGGAGTTTGCACGCCCTGAGGTTAACTTTCGGGTTCAGTTCGGCGGCCATGTGACCAAAGAGAGTGGCAAGTACAAATGGGTCGATGCGCAGGTTGTTCAGGCAATGGCTTACGACACCATTGTTCCTGGCTACGCCACCGGTGCAACCAACACACTGCGTTTGTGGTCGGCAAAAGCCACCCAGGAAATTGATCTGGGAGCGTTTAATCGTGGCAACTACTTTGCTGCGGTAGAAAGCAAGAACCATTCGGAGAATGTTTCCCGTGTGCTGTACCCGGATGACTCCACTCCGTCTGGTCGGGAGTTGCGCTTACACCAGGAATATTTCTTTGTCAGCGCCAGTGTGCAGGACTTGTTGCGCCGCTACCGCAACACGCACAAGGGCTTCGAGCAACTGCCTGAAAAGGTCAGCATTCATCTCAACGATACACATCCCGTTCTGGCAATTCCAGAGTTAATGCGCCTGCTGCTTGACGAATATGATTTGCCTTGGGTAGATGCATGGCGGCTTTGCCAAGGTGTGTTCTCCTACACCAATCACACCTTGATGCATGAGGCCCTGGAAACATGGCCGGTAGAAATGCTCAGCCGCATACTTCCACGGCATTTGCAGATCATTTTTGACATCAATGCCTTCTTCCTCAATGGACTGGCAAAAGCCGGGCACTCGGCCGAACAACTAAAAAGTGTTTCGCTGGTAGATGAACACGGTGAGCGGCGGGTGCGTATGGCTTATCTGGCGGTATTGACCAGCCACTCCATCAATGGCGTTTCGGCTTTGCACTCCGAACTCATGAAGGAGTCTATTTTTGCGAAGTTCGCAGCTTTGTGGCCGCAGCGCTTTAACAACAAGACCAACGGAATCACTCCCAGGCGCTGGTTGTCGCAAGCCAATCCGGCTCTGTCTGCCGTACTCGATACCTACATCGGCAAAGACTGGAGGCGAGATCTAACGCGTCTTGAAGGTTTAAGCGGTCTAATTGCCAACCCCGTGCTTAAACAATCGTTCGTCCAGGCCAAGCAGATCAACAAGGAGCGCCTCATTCAGTGGGTTTACTCCCATATGGGTATCTCTCTGCCCAAGGACGCGCTTTTTGATGTGCAGGTCAAGCGCATTCATGAGTACAAACGCCAGTTACTCAATGTGCTGCACGTCATCACCCGCTATCTCCGCATCCTGAATGACCCAGAGTCTGTTCAGGTTCCGCGGGTTGTTGTGTTTGCTGGCAAGGCGGCTTCCGCTTACCACATGGCCAAACTCATCATTCAGCTGATCAACGATGTGGCAAAAACGGTCAACAACGACCCGCGGGTGGGGGACAAGCTGAAGGTGGTTTTTATACCCAATTACAGCGTCAGTCTGGCCGAGATGATCATTCCAGCGGCCGACCTGTCCGAGCAAATTTCGACCGCTGGCACGGAGGCCTCTGGCACCGGGAACATGAAGCTGTCGCTCAATGGAGCGCTGACCATCGGTACGCTGGACGGAGCCAACGTTGAAATTTTGAATGGCGTCGGCGCAGACAACATATTTATTTTCGGGCTGACCACTCCTCAAGTGGCAGCGGCCCGTGCAGCGGGCTATCAACCTCGCAGCTATGTGGAAAGCAACCCGGAGCTCCAAGCCGTTCTGGAGTCGTTACGCGATGGTTTGTTCAGTCCGCAGGAGCCCCAGCGTTACCAGTCCATTTACGATCTTCTGGTGAACTGGGGAGACCATTACCTGTTGCTGGCTGACTATGCACACTACATTGCTGCTCAGGAACGGGTGGATGCGGCCTACTTGCAGCCTGATCGCTGGACCGAGATGGCGCTTCGCAACGTAGCAGCCATGGGCCCCTTCTCATCAGACCGCACGATCGCGCAATACGCCAAAGAAATTTGGCGTTCTGAGGCAGTGCAGGTTTGATGCTGCCCGACAGGCAGCATCAAAGCATTTACTTGAGAATGTCGCCGATACAGAGGTACTTGATCTCTACGTAGTCGTCCATGCCGAAGTGCGAGCCTTCGCGCCCCAAGCCGGATTGCTTCACACCTCCAAAGGGAACGTGTTCAGTAGCCAGTATCCCGACGTTAATGCCCACCATGCCGTATTCCAGCGCTTCGCCCACGCGGTAAATGCGTCCAATGTCGCGGCTGTAAAAGTAGCTGGCGAGACCAAACTCGGTGTTGTTCGCGGCGTCAATGGCTTCCTGCTCGGTCTTGAACTTGAACACCGGAGCAAAGGGACCAAAGGTTTCCTCTTTGGCACATAACATGTCAGCGGTGGCATCGGCTACTACGGTGGGTTCAAAGAACTGGCCCGTCATGCGCTTGCCGCCCGTAAGCAAACGTGCCCCTTTGGCAACAGCATCCTGCACGTGGCGCTCTACTTTTAATAGCGCAGCGTCTTCAATCAAGGGTCCCTGGTTGACGCCATCCTCAAAGCCGTTACCCACCTTGGCAGTGCGCACTTTGGCAGCGAACTTCTCTACAAACTGGTCGTAAACACCCTCCTGCACATAGAAGCGGTTGGAACACACGCAAGTCTGACCCGCGTTGCGGTACTTGCTGGCAAAGGCACCTTCGACTGCGCTGTCAATGTCGGCATCGTCAAACACAATGAAGGGTGCGTTGCCGCCCAACTCCAGCGACATTTTCTTGATGGACGGTGCGCTTTGGGCCATCAGAATTCGGCCGACCTCGGTACTACCAGTAAAGCTGATGTGGCGCACCGTGTCACTGGCGCATATGACCTTGCCAATGGCAATGGAGTTATCAGCGTCCGCACACAAAATGTTCAGCACGCCGGCCGGTATCCCTGCGCGAATGGCGAGTTCGGCGGCTGCCAGGGCCGTCAGCGGGGTGAGTTCGGCGGGCTTGATGACCACAGGGCAACCTGCGGCCAGGGCTGGCGCCACCTTGCGGGTGATCATGGCCAGGGGGAAGTTCCAGGGCGTTATGGCTGCACACACACCTATCGGCTGCTTGATCACCATCAGGCGGCGATTGTTATCAAACTGGGGCAGTGTTTCGCCATTCACCCGCTTGGCTTCTTCGGCAAACCATTCCACAAAACTTGCGCCGTAAGCGACTTCACCCTTAGCTTCTGCAAAAGGTTTGCCTTGCTCTGCCGTCATCAGGCACCCCAGGTCGTCCTGGTTGGCCATGAGCAGGTCAAACCACTTGCGCAAAATGATGCTGCGTTCCTTACCAGTCTTGTTACGCCAGGCAGGCCAGGCCGTATTGGCCGCAGCAATAGCCGCTTCGGCATCCTTGGGGCCCAGATTCGCAACGTCCGCGAGTTTTGCACCGGTGGCCGGGTCTTTAACGTCAAAGCGGGAACTGCCCTTAACCCATGCTCCATTGATCAAGCCATCGGTTTTCAACAGGCTGGGATCGTTAAGCAGCGAGAGAGGAGAGGTTTTCATATCCATGACAAAGGTTCCAGATCAAAGTTAACGGTAGTGCACGCCGGGGAGTACGCACAACATTTCAAACAGAAGGTTAGCACCCAGCAGGGCAGTATTGCCCGTGGGGTCATACGGAGGTGACACCTCCACCAGGTCGCAACCTACCAGGTTGAGGCCCCGGCAGCCCCGGATAATTTCCAGAGCCTGGGGAACGGAAAGGCCTCCTACTTCAGGGGTGCCGGTTCCACCAGCGTAGGCGGGATCGATGCCGTCAATGTCAAAGCTGAGATAGCAGGGCGTATCACCAATAGCGCTTCGAATTTTTTCCATCAAGGGCGAAAGGGACTGGTACCAGACCTCATGGGCCTGGACAACGCTAAATCCCTGCTGGCGCGGCCAATCAAAGTCTTCTGCCGAATAGCCACTGCCACGCAGACCTATTTGCCATACCTTGTCGCACTGCAGCAGGCCTTCTTCTACGGCCCGCCGAAAAGGGGTGCCATGGGCAATGCGCTCGCCAAACATGTCGTCGTTCACATCGGCATGGGCATCCACATGGATGAGCGCAACCGCGCCATGCACTTGCTTAACGGCGCGAAGGATGGGCAGGACAATGGTGTGGTCACCACCCATGGTGAGTGGTTTGCAGCCTGTTTGCAGAATCGGCAGATAGTGCTGCGCAATAATGTCAACCGACTTTTGCAGGTTGTAGGTGTTGATAGGAACATCACCCAGGTCCGCCACTTGCAGCGCATCAAACGGTGCAGCGCCTGTGGCCATGTTGTAGGGGCGAATCAGCGCGGATTCAGCGCGGATCTGGCGCGGTCCAAAGCGCGTTCCAGGTCGATGGCTGGTGCCGATATCCAGCGGCACGCCGATAAAGGCTGCATCCAGCCCCTCGGCGCCGGTCGCCACCGGCAGTCGCATCATGCTGGCCAGCCCCCCAAACCGCGGCATGACATTGCCACCCAAAGGCTGGTTCAAAGGCATAGGGGGCTCATTTAACGCGGCCTCGCAGCCATTCCAGCACCATCATCAAGGACGCGGTAAACAAAATGAGCAGGGTGGCCACGGCTGCAATGGTGGGAGAGATGTTCTCGCGGATGCCGGTGAACATCTGGCGCGGCAGCGTGGTCTGCTCGGGCCCAGCCAGAAACAGGGTCACAACAACCTCATCGAAGCTGGTGGCAAAGGCAAACAACGCGCCTGATATCACGCCCGGTGCAATCACCGGCAGCGTCACACGGAAGAAGGTTTGCACGGGCCCAGCCCCCAGGCTCAAGCTGGCCTTGACCAAATTCTGGTTAAAGCTTTGCAGCGTCGCCATGACCGTGGTGACTACAAAGGGGGCACCCAAAGCGGCATGCACCAGCACCAGCCCCAGATAGGAGTCGGACAGTCCAATGCGGGCAAAGAAAAGGTAGGTGCTGACCCCCACCACCACAATCGGCACCACCATCGGCGCAATGAGCAGGCCAGTTATCACGCCCTTGCCAAAAAACTGGATACGCGCAAGCCCCACTGCGGCCAGCGTGCCCAGAGACGTGGCGATCAACGTGGCCAGAGGGGCCACAATAAAGCTGTTGCGGGTAGCGCGCGCCCAGTCATCTGACGAAAAAAGTTCCTGGTACCAACGCAGTGACCAGCCCGGAATCGGGTAGGCCAGAAAGGACGAGTTGCTAAATGAAAGCGGAATGATGACCAGAATGGGTAGCAGCAAAAAAAGCAGTACTGCGCCACAGACCACGCGCAGGCCATACCAGCCCGCCTTGTCAGCCAGGGTGTAGTAGGCAGGAAAAGCAGAAGGTTTCATGGTCAGCTCAGACTCAGTTCAGCTTTGGCAAACTTGCGATAGAAGCCGTACAGAATGAGTGTGGTCGTTAGCAGGACCGAACCCAGGGCACAAGCCATTCCCCAGTTGATTTCGACATTGGTGTACTGGGCTACGTAATAGCTCAGCATCTGGTCGCCTGCACCACCCAGCAAGGCCGGAGTGACGTAATAGCCTATCGAGGTAATGAATACCAGCAGGCCGCCAGCCGCAACGCCTGGATAAGTTTGCGGTACGTAAACACGGAAGAATGCCGCCATGGGCGAACTCCCCAACGACACCGCCGCCTTCAGGTAATTGGGCGGAACTGATTTCATGACGCTGTAGAGCGGCAAAATCATGAAGGGCAGCAGGATATGTACCATGGCGATGATCACACCCAGACGATTGAAAAGCAGGGGGATCGGTGCATCCGTCAGCCCCGTGGCTTGCAAAAAGCGGTTCACCAGGCCATTGGTCTGCAGCAACACGATCCAGGCGGCTATGCGAACCAACACCGAGGTCCAGAACGGCAACAACACCAGAATCATCATCAGGTTGGCTTTGCGCTCACTCAGCGTGGACAACCAGAAGGCCAGAGGGTAGCCAATCAAGATACATACCAGTGTTACCACGCCGCTGATGTAAAAAGTGCGAATCAGAATGTCGCTGAATGCAGCCTCTTCTGGCCCTACCCGCACGATGTCGCCATCAGCTGTGCGTTTCAAATCCAACGAAGTCAATAGGTAATCAGGGGTCCAGCGCGAGCTGTTTTTGGCTATGGCCCACCAGAACTCAAGTTCCCCCCAGCGCGCATCATGGGCAAGCAGCTTTTCCTTCACCTCTGGCGGGCTGAGCCCTTCGCCGAAAGGGAGCGCCCTGTACGTGCCCATGATCAGCGAACGCGATCCTGCGGCTTCGGAATTGAGACGGCGCGCCAATACACCTGCCTGCGCAGTCTCAGGAATGGCACTGAGGTCTTTGACCAGCGCGGCATAGGCGGCATCGGGCGGCGCGCTCTTGTGGTCCCAAGCCTTCAATGCCTTGCCTGTGTGAATCAGGGTGTCGGCCACTTCAGGGTTTTCCACCGCCCGCACCAGCAATGCGCCCAGCGGCACGAGGAACGTGACCGCCAGGAAAATCAACAGCGGCAAAGTCAGGGCCATGGCACGCAGGCGCTTGCGGCGCTCCACCCGTCCGAGCTGGACTGCCAGTGGTGTAGCTGCAGCGACTGCGTTCATGCCTTGGTCCTTCCTATTGCTTGCTGACTACATCCAATTACTGAGCCGCCCAGGCAGCAAAACGCTTCTCAAGCGCTTCGCCCTGGTCAGCCCAGAACTTGATGTTGAACTGCAATGCAGTCTTGCTGTTGGCTGGCGAGGTTGGCAACAGGCCAAGAACTTTGGCGTCCAGTTTGGCGAGCGCCTTGTCATTGGTGGGGCCGTAGGAAATCAGCTTGGCATATTCAGCTTGCTCATTGGCGCTGGAAGCCATCGCAATGAACTTCATGGCGGCATCCTTGTTGGGAGTGCCCTTGGGCATGACCCAGAAGTCCAGGTCGTAAATTCCACCAGTCCAGGTAATCGCCAGGTTCTTGCCTTCGCGTTGTGCTGCATCAATGCGGCCGTTGTAGGCTGTGGTCATGGCCACGTCTCCGGCAACCAGGAACTGTGGTGGTTGAGCACCAGCTTCCCAGAACTGAATGTTGGGTTTGAGTTCGGTCATCTTCTTGAATGCACGATCAGCACCGTCTTTGGTAGCCAACACTTTGTAAACGTCTGTAGGGGCCACGCCGTCCGCCATCAGAGCGAACTCGAGGTTGTAACGTGGGCCTTTGCGCATGCCACGTTTACCAGGAAACTTCTTGGTATCCCAGAAGTCAGCCCAGGTGGTGGGCGCAGTTTTGAGTTTGTCAGCGTTGTAGGCCATCACAGTGGACCACACAAAAGTTCCGACACCGCACTCATGCACAGCGGCAGGTTGGAAGTCAGACTTGGGTGCCAGTTTGGACCAGTCCATTTTTTCGAACAGGCCCTCATCACAGCCGCGGTTCACATCGGGGCTTTCTACTTCGACAACGTCCCAAGTCACCTTCTTGGCTTCGACCATGGCCTTGATCTTGGCCTGCTCACCGTTGTACTCCACCATCGTGACTTTGCCGCCACCAGCTTTCTCGAATGGTTCCACATAGGCCTTCTTCTGTGCGGCACCATTGGCGCCACCAAAGTTCACCACGGTCAGCTGTGCTTGCGCGATGGATGGCAAAGCGACTGCAGCAACGATGGCAATCATCAAGGGTTTGAGTTTCATGGACGTATCCTCTTATCGAAGTAGAAGTGAGAGAAATGCTGGATATCAGCGGTACACACGCAGGTGTTCTTGTGGGGCGTAGACCTGGATGGTCTGTCCCATATCGGGGTGCTGGGCATGGTCCAGCGGCATCTTGATGGTGGCTTCGGGCTGGCCCTCTACCTCGCAACGCAGCCTGAGGTGGTCACCAAAATAGATGGTGTCCAGCACTTTGGCTGCGAACGTGTTTGCATCGGGTGCTGCGGCAATTTGCAGGCGTTCGGGCCGAATACCGCACTGCACTTCATCACCGTTGACGGCGTCATTGACA
>CAJBMJ010000128.1 GCA_903954045.1 uncultured beta proteobacterium
CACTACAGCACCAGAGAATTTTTCCGGCAAGTTCCCAACGCGCTGCTCAAGCGCTACTTTGATGCCAAAGGCGTGCTGGCTGGCTTCAACTTTGCCGCAATGACCGAGGCCAAAATTGACTTGCTGTTTGATGCGTGGAAGGTGCTGCCAGACACCCAGCGCAATGCGATGGATGTTGAGTTTCGGGACATTTTCGAAATGGGTTGCGAGAAAGGCTTTTGCGCCATCAGGGATGAGGCGCTATGGCAATTTGGGCAAGGCACTGACCCCAATGCCTACAGCGCTTTTGTTGACCAACTGTCCGCGCTGACTAATCACTTTGAGCGCGCCATGGTCGCGTTCCTCGATCACCCCACATTTTGGAAAGGTGCCACCCACTTTCATCATGCCGACACCTTGCCCTATTGGCGCAAGCGCAAGAATCTGGGCAATCCGGTAGCGGCAGTAGATGCGGCCAGCTTGGCGCAATTGGCTGGCTTGATCAGTAGCTATTTCCACAACACCGAGGGTCGTGGCAAGAACTGCGTGGTGGAGCCGTTTCGGCGCGGTACACGGGACTACTTCTTTGCTTACCCCGAAGACTATTCGCAGAACAGCCCCGAGTGGGGCAGCGCCGGGTTTGCGATTCGCCGACACAACCCGGCGTTTGAAGTAATCTTTGTTTACTCGCAAACCGAGGGCTCGCTGGACCTGAACTACCGAGGCTCCAAGAAGGCGGCAGAGCCATTACAAGCCATGTTCACCACGGCCATTCTCAAGCTGCCCGTACTACCCGCCGACCCGAAAGACCAGCGCATTTACGACCTGGCACCCTTGATGCAACGCAACTTCGCATTCACCTACGACTTGGCCAGCGGCATCGACAAGGTGACCGTCAAAAAGCTACGGTTATCAGCGCGGTTCAAAAAGGGCGAGCGCGTCAACTTGGAGGCGGACACCACCACCAACGCCAACGCCGTCTATGACCTGCTTGACAGAGTCGGCCCCTCACTGCCTTTGCAGCAATACAACGTGAGTCAGGTTGAACTGGCCGTCACCATGGCCGCCACGGGCGAGAAACCTGCCAAGACGGTGACCGTCTCCGTCTCGTTCCCCAACTCATGCTCGCTCAAATACGATGCGCTCGATTTGAACCTGCGCAAGATGCTGAGTGATTCCGGCATTGAGCCCATGGAGCCGACAGAGCCCGATGCTGCGCCATCTGCATAGCCCATGACCCCGCAAGCCGCGTTGATTGAGCTGCTGGCGCGTGTAGGCGCTCAAGGCGGCGCTGTGCTGGTGACGGCGGCAGAACTGGCGCAATGGCCAGCCACCGCTGTGGCCGCCTTGAAAAAGCAAAAGCTCCTCACCCGCTCCAGCCCGGCCACCAGCGCCGTTTGCCCAGGCTGCGAAAACGAATGCGTCATGCCCGTGCACAATCGGGCGCGTTCCGATGGCACAGTGGCCAGTTTCATCGTCTGTGACAACCTCGATGACACCCAGCAGGTCCCAATATTGGCGGATCAATTGATGCAATGGCGCTGCGATGTGCCTGCGGTATGCCAGTTCGTCGCCACCAGCCTGGACCTGCGCCAAAGCGCGCAACAGGCATCCAGCGACACGCTGGTGAATATCGGCATGGTGCGCGGCGATAAGCGCACCCAAATGCTGGCGCTGCGCCTGCAACATGAATTAGCCCTGACCGCAGGCAACAGCACGATCCCATTGGCGGATTTGGTCAATTTTGAGGATGGCAGCTTTGCTGTCGATGCCGCCTTGGTGCGCCAGATGGTCGATACAGCACCACCGGCTGACCCGCGCCACACGCCGACGACGGCCAAGCGAGAGGTGCGCAAAGCGGACACCCAGGCCATGTATGCAGGCTGGCAAAAGGAATACCGCAAATTGCTAAAAACCAACCCCGGCAAATCCGACGTTTGGTACGCACAACAGATCGCCAAGTCCGACAAAGAACACGTCCGCGACCCCAGCACCATCAAAAAACACCTGCATTCCTGAAAATAGTTGGGCGGAAAAATTTCGCCCAACTATTTCTCCAACGGGTAGCGCAGTTCCGCGCCGCATTCCCCAGTGAAAGCCGCCATTTCCATTGGCCCGCACGATCACTGGCGCACGTCCCCAACTTCTTGAAATTTCGGCCCATCTCCCGCTGAGGCCGGGCATTTGCGGGACTTTTCTCGCCCAAATCGCCCACCTAAATTCCGTTCTGTCAGCGTTTAACAACTTTCAGAAGGACCCCAAAATGGCTAACACCATCCTACGCATCCCCGCCGCGCAAACCCAATCCGGGTACTCGCG
>CAJBMJ010000129.1 GCA_903954045.1 uncultured beta proteobacterium
CGCCTGATCGCACAGCCAGAGCTCATGCGCCTGGGCGGAGAAGTGCGCGAGGTCACCCTGATGTTCACCGATCTGGCCAACTTCACCACACTATCGGAGAAGCAAAGTGCCGAACAAACGGTGGAAGTTCTGACCGCGTATTTCAATGCCATGACTCCCCTTGTTTACCAGACCGGCGGAACCGTAGACAAATTCATTGGCGATGCGGTCATGGCTTTTTGGGGCGCCCCGCTGGATGACCCCCACCATGCAGAGCATGCCGTTCAGTCGGCCGTTGCCATGCAAGATGCCATGAAGCGACTCGCAATCGATCTCCAGGCGCGTGGGCTACCTGCCATTTCCATGCGCATTGGCTTGCACAGCGGGCGGGTGGTCGTTGGCAATGTGGGCTCAAGCACCCGGTTCTCCTACACCGCCATTGGCGACGCTGTGAACCTGGCGGCTCGCCTCGAGGGCGCGAACAAGGCCTTTGGAACAGAAATTCTGCTTTCTGAAAACACG
This sequence comes from uncultured beta proteobacterium, assembly GCA_903954045.1. Classification (GTDB taxonomy): domain Bacteria; phylum Pseudomonadota; class Gammaproteobacteria; order Burkholderiales; family Burkholderiaceae_C; genus Allorhodoferax. The sequence goes on from CAJBMJ010000129.1 coordinate 502, forward strand.
GCCATACTGCTTCCGAAACACATTTCACTGCGGCCCCTCGACGAGGTCATCGTCAAAGGCAAGACCCAAACGGTGCGTATCTTCACACCCAGTGATTCGAAGGAACTGTGTGATTTGAGCATCCGGGCGCTAGAGGCCTTTTCCAGTCGCAACTGGCCTCTCGCCACATCGCTTCTTGATCAGGTTCTGGCGATAAAACCTGCTGACAAAGCAGCCACACGCCTTCTCGCGAGAATTCAGGAAGCCCGCGCGCTCACACCAGACGCGCCCTGGTCCAGCGCCGAGGCGCTCGACAAGTTATGAAAACTGCGAATCGAGCAGTGCGCGGCAAATTTCCAGGGCCTCTTCAAATTCCAGACTCTGCAAGGCTTCTTCCAGCGGATCAATCTGCGCTCCAGGTAGCGCTGCACCCAACAGCTCCCGAATCTGTGCAAACTTCTCCAAAGCGGACATATCCTGTGCAGACAGCAAGACCTCCAAAGCCAACAGGGCCTGCCGGGCGTCGTCCGTATTCCTGGCCAGAGGTGCGACAGGCGAATCCTTGACCGTCTGCGGAGCTATGGGCTGGTTGGCCATCGCGTTCGCAGCCTGATCCACGGCCTCCATGGTTTGTTGCAAAGCCTGATGCAGATTTGGCAACTCCAGCCTGATTTCTTCTACCGCTGCGCCCTGCTTGCACATCTTCTCCAGGCGGGCTGCCAGCGCCGATAGTTCGTTGGCCCCTAAAGTCGAGGACGTACCTTTGAGCGTATGCATTTGCATGCCCGCTTTTGCCAGGTCAGCGGGTAAAAGCTCCATGAACTCCTGCTCTACAGTGGGCAGCATCTTGGCGAAGTCACGCAAAGACCGCAGATAAAGTGCAGACAGGCCGCCCATGCGGGCCAAAGCACCTGCTGTATCCAAGCCCTTGATGGCAACAACGGGTGCCTGCGTTGGCGCAATAGGAAGTTCCAGGACATCCTCAGACACAGGCTTGAAGCCAGTGACTTGTAACAACAGCTGAACCAGCTTTGCCAGATCAAAAGGCTTGGCAATGTGGTCGTTCATACCCACTGCCAGGCAGGCCTCGCGGTCCGAGGCCATGGCGTTGGCTGTCATTGCCACGATAGGCAATGTAGTCAGGCCCAATTCATTTCGGATAGTGCGTGTGGCGGTGTAACCATCCATCACTGGCATCTGCACATCCATCAGCACGACATCAAACTGGGATTTGGCCGCAGCCACTGCGTTGACTCCCGCTCGCCCGTCCGCGGCCAAAGAGACCACTGCACCTTGCGACATCAGCAGTTCCTCTGCAACCTGCTGATTGATCAGATTGTCTTCAACCACCAGAATATGCATGCCGGTCAAACGTCGGCTGCTACTGCCACTGCGCTTGGCCTGGCGCAACCGTGACTCTGAATCACCAGATTCGAGGGCAGCTTCCTGAAGCATGGAAATCGTGATCGGCTTGACCAGGAATCCGTTGAGCATTTCCTGCTCTTCCTGCGTTCTCTGGCTCAGGCTGTCGCGGTTGTTGGCCGACACCATCACGATGACCGGCTGCTTGACCTGTGTGCGCGTGCATTCGTCCCGAATCCATTTGGCAGTCATCCAGCCGTCCATACCCTCCATATGCCAATCGAGGTAGACCACATCAAACGGGAAGGCGCCATCCGTTGGAGCGCAATGCACTCGCGCAATGACTTCCTCGCCGCTGCCAACGGACTCGACGGGCCACCCCCACGAACGCACCATTTCGGCCATCAATTGGGCAGCAATGGGGTTGTCGTCGACCACGAGCACCCTGCGCGGCGCGGGGGGCTCCACGCGGGCAAGTTGCATATCCTCTGGCAATGTCTGCGCCAATGGCAGCTTCAAGCAAAAGGAAAAAGTACTACCCTGCCCCAGAGCACTTTGCAGCTGCAAGTCGCCATTCATCAAATGCACCAGACGCTGGCTGATGGCTAGCCCCAGCCCGGTTCCTCCGAACTTGCGGGACGTTGAGGCCTCGGCCTGAGAAAAACCGGTGAATATGTGTGCCTGGTTTTCGGGGGCAATGCCTATCCCCGAATCCTGCACCGCAAATTCGACTTCGGCGACTTCTGCGTCCATCGCCTTAACCCGAATGGAAATCACCACCTGCCCTTGCGAGGTGAACTTGACTGCGTTGCCGCCCAAGTTGATGAGCACCTGTTGCAGCCGCATGGCATCCCCCAACAGAACATCCGGTAATTGGGGAGATATGTCGTAGAGGACCTCAATCCCCTTGGAGCCTACGTTGGCCGAGAGGATCACCGCCAGGTCACGCGTCAGATCGCTCAGCCGGAAAGGCTGAATCTCCAGGGACATCTTTCCGGCTTCCACTTTGGAAAAATCCAGAATATCGTTAATCAGGCCCAGCAACGACCGGGTAGCACCTTCTGCCTTGATGGCGTAATCGAGTTGTCGCGGACTGAGTTCCGTGCCATGCAGCAACTTGAGCATGCCCAAAATAGCGTTCATGGGAGTGCGAATCTCGTGGCTCATATTGGCCAGGAACTGGCCCTTGCTCTGGGTGGCGTGCTCTGCCTTTTCCCGCGCGTCATCCAGAGCCATTTCGTAACGCTTGCTCTGGGAGATATCGGTACGAATGGAAATGAATTTTTCAATCTTTCCATCGTCTCCAATAAAGGGGGCAATCATGCTGTCCACCCAGAACAGTGATCCATCCTTCGCCCGATTACATATTTGTCCGCGCCAGGGCATGCCCGTGGAGATGACTTTCCAGAATTCCTGCCAGAATTCCTTTGTGTGAAAGCCGGAGTTCACGATTCGGTGGTCGCAGCCCACCAGCTCTTCCTCCGTGTATCCACTCAGGCGACAAAACTCCTCGTTGACCTGGGTAATCACCCCTCGCCCGTTGGCTTGCGACACAATGGTGTGCAGGTTCAGGGTATCCATCAGTGCCTGGGTTTCCATCAAGGCACTCTGAAGTCTCACAGCCCGATTTTTGGCCTCGGTAACGTCGGTCTCCACTGCCAGATAGCCCGCATAGGAACCGTCTTCGGCGCGCAAGGCCTGAATGTCTGAGTCCAGCCAATAGCCGCTCCCATCCGGATAACGACCAAAGGTCTGAAGCCGTATGTTCTCACCCTTGCCCAGCGCCTCATGCACGCGCTTGACAGCATCCGGGTCGGTTTGATCAAAATGCCGCAAAGAGCCCGCCGGTTTGCCTAATGCCTGCTCCAGGGTCCAGCCAAAAGCCCGTGTAAATGCCGGATTGATCCACAACACACAATTGCGGGCATCGGTAATGATGACCGAGTTATTGGTGACCGCCATGGCGCGGGCCATAAGGTTGTCGGTCGCATCCGGCCAGGACGTAGACGAGAGAGGTGACAGGGTAGCTGGCTGGCTTTGGACTGCATCTGGCTTAACCAGAAAGCGCCAATACAGCACAGGCGCAAGCAGCAGGCTCAGCAAACCCGCGTGGACTGCAGCCGCCACAGACCCCGTCATCGCAGGCGCGATGAGCGGCAGCAATAGCGTCAATGCCGTTTCGGCGATTCCAACGATGAGCAGAAATTCTGCCAGCAGCCTCAATGGGCTTGCGTTTTTCATACGCATTTTTGTGATGGGGTCAAAGCGTGGTGGTAACGGCTGGGTGTCATTATCACCACGGTCTGGCTGCGCAATGCACTTTTTCCACCGCCAGTGCCCAATCGCCTCAATTTATTTCACACGCCCAAAGACGGATTTCAATGCCCTTGCGTATCCAAATCTTAGGTGTGCCGTTACGATGTGCCACGACCCAAGGAGATTCCCATGCCTGTGATTACCAATATTGAAGACCTGCGCATTCTGGCCAAAAAACGCGTGCCACGCATGTTCTACGACTACGCCGATTCCGGCAGTTGGACCGAGTCCACCTACCGCGCCAACTCGGACGACTTCCAGAGCATCAAGCTGCGCCAGCGCGTGGCAGTCAACATGGAAAACCGCAGCACAGCCACCACCATGGTGGGGCAAAACGTTGCCATGCCGGTGGCCATTGCCCCCACCGGGCTGACCGGCATGCAACACGCTGATGGCGAAATTCTGGCAGCGCGGGCGTCCAAAAAATTTGGCATTCCCTTCACTCTGTCGACCATGAGCATTTGCTCCATCGAGGACGTGGCCAAGGACACAGACAACCATCCGTTCTGGTTTCAGCTGTACGTCATGAAAGACCGCGCCTTCATCGAAGCGCTGATCGATCGCGCCAAGGCGGCCCATTGCTCGGCGCTGGTGCTGACATTGGACCTGCAGATCCTGGGTCAACGCCACAAGGACCTGAAAAACGGTCTATCAGCCCCGCCCAAGCTGACCATCGCCAACATGATCAATATCGCCACCAAGATGCGCTGGGCGCTGGGTATGGCAGGCACATCGCGGCGCCAGTTCGGCAATATCGTGGGCCATGTCAAGGGCGTAACCGACATGGGCAACCTGGCTGCCTGGACGGCACAGCAGTTTGACCCCGCCCTGAACTGGGGTGATGTGGAATGGATCAAAAAACGCTGGGGTGGCAAGCTCATCCTCAAAGGCATCCAGGACGTAGAAGACGCGCAGCTGGCGGTCAATTCGGGCGCCGATGCGCTGATCGTCTCCAACCACGGCGGGCGTCAGCTCGATGGCGCAGAGTCCTCCATCCGGGCGTTGCCGCACATCGTTGACGCAGTTGGCGGCAAGATCGAAGTGCACATGGACGGCGGTATCCGCAGTGGCCAGGACGTGCTCAAGGCGCGTGCTCTGGGTGCCCAGGGCACCTATATCGGACGCGCGTTTCTCTACGGCCTGGGTGCCATGGGCGAGGAAGGCGTGAGCAAGTGCCTGGAGATCATCCACCGGGAGCTCGACCTCAGCATGGCCTTTTGTGGTCACACCAAGATCGACACGGTAGACAAGGGCATCCTTTTGCCCGGCACCTTTCCGACCTGTTGACACTTTCGGGTAGGATGAAACCCAACCATGTCCTACCCTGAAAACACCTCCCCCGCCTCACCGTCCTCCAGCTCTACCCGCGGCGTCAGCGGCTGGTGGCGCGCGTTTACGATTGCTTTACTCATTGTTCTGGGCTTGGCCATTGCGTCGGCCATGAGCATGTACGAGCAGTTCAAGGCGCAGTTGCAGCACATGCAAACGCAATTGAAAACCGTGCCGCAAATCAAAACCATCTCAGTGCTCGTGGACGACAAGCATGCGCCTGCGATGTTGATTACCCACGACCCGCAAGAAACGACACTTCAGATACAGCGTCTGAACGCGGTGGTCGAAGGGCAGGAGGACGGCATGCAACTCTGGGCCCTGTCTGGCGACAAACGTCCGGTGTCGCTCGGCGTGCTGACCCCCAAACTGAAAATGCAGCGCCTCAACGCCACAGACAAAGACCTGGCGCCTATGGACACACTGGCGATCAGCGTGGAAAACCGCGGTGGAGTCTCGCCCAGCCAGGGGCCGCGCCTGCCCTACCTGTTTCAGGGCGCAGTGATCCAGAAGGCACGTTAGGACCAGGCGTCTGCTGGCGGTGACGACTCCACCCCGCCCTATCCGACGTATCGCCCATCTCGACATGGACGCGTTTTACGCGTCGGTAGAGCTGTTGCGTTACCCCCAGCTCAAAGGGTTGCCTGTGGTCATTGGTGGTGGACGAAGACATGAGGATGACCTGTTAGCGCGCCTGACTCTGGAACAACCGGAGCAGGAGTGGACATCAGACACATTGCGTCGCATTCCGGTCGAATTTTTCCCGCGCCTGCAGGGCTATGCAGGACGCGGGGTCATCACCACCGCCACCTATGCAGCGCGGCAATTTGGCGTGGGTTCGGCCATGGGCCTAATGAAAGCGGCCAAACTTTGCCCTCAGGCTATTTTGCTACCGGTGGACTTTGCCCAGTACCGGCATTATTCGCAGCGCTTCAAATCCATCATCACCGACATCGCTCCCGTCATGGAGAACCGCGGCGTAGACGAGGTGTATATTGATTTCACCGACGTTCCTGGTGGCCAGCGCGAAGGTGGGCGCGTGCTGGCAAGGCTGATTCAGAAGGCCATTTTTGACGACACCGGTCTGACTTGCTCCGTCGGAGTCGCACCCAACAAGTTGCTCGCCAAAATGGCCAGCGAGTTCAACAAGCCCAACGGCATCGCCATCGTGCGCGAGGAAGATCTGCAAGACATGGTCTGGCCGCTGGCCTGCCGCAAGATCAACGGCATCGGCCCCAAAGCCGATGAAAAACTCAAGCGCCATGGCATCGAAACCATAGGCCAGCTCGCGGCCAAGGATTTGCAGTGGCTTATCGATACCTTTGGTCAGCGCACAGGCGCCTGGCTGTACGCAGCAAGCCACGGCCAGGACGATCGACCCGTGGAAACCGAAAGTGAGCCGGTGAGCATGAGCCGGGAAACCACTTTCGATCGGGACTTGCATGCCGTGCGGGACCGCGAAGAACTGGGGCGCATCTTTACCCGTTTGTGTGAGCAAGTGGCCGCCGACCTGCAACGCAAAGGCTATGTCGGCAAAACTATTGGCATCAAGCTGCGGTTTGACGACTTCAAAATCGTGACCCGCGATCTCTCCATAGACCACCACACCGCCAATGCCCAGGAGATTCGCCGGACTGCCGGTTTAGCACTCAAACGGGCGCCGCTGGACAAGCGACTGCGCTTGCTGGGTGTGCGGGTAGGTTCATTGCAAAAACAGGGTGTAGCGCTTGATGGAATTGCACAAGTAGCTACAAAATCAGTAGCAAATGAGGGTGAGACTGGTCAGCTTTTCTGAGCCGTTTGACCAAGAGCCAGGGCAGGCGAAACTGCTCGTGTCCCCCGGCCTTCGGCCTCCTCCTTTACCTCGCTATTTCGCCTGCCCTGCCTCTTGGCCAATGTCGTAGCGCTGCAATTCCCTGATCAGCCACACATCTACATCCTTGTCTCTGGCGGTTTTGAGTTGCTGGTAAGCCCCCTCGGCCTCTGAAAAACGGCGGCGCAAGAAATTGAGCCATTGTTTGAGGCGACCGGCTCGCTTTTTGGGGTCGAGTTGGGTGCAGACGATGTGCCAGAAAGAGGCCATGTGCGGCAGCAAAGTGACCCAGGAGACTTCCGGGGACCCATCTGGTTGGCCGTTTATGGCAGCGCGCAACGCCAGTGCCAGCCCCGGGTCTACTACCGCACCCCGACCCAGCATCACGCTAGTGCAACCCGACTCGGCCATGCAGGCCTTTGCGTCGGCCACGGTCCAGATTTCACCGTTTGCCACCACGGGAATATTCACCGCCGCACGAATGTCGGCAATACGGTCCCAATAGGCGGGCGGGTTGTAGGCCTGAGCCTTGGTCCGGGCATGCACCACCAGTTCGCTGGCGCCACTTTGCGCGATGGCAACAGCGTTTTCCACGGCACGCGCGTCGTCCAGGTAACCCAGTCGCATCTTGGCTGACACCGGCATGTGTGCGGGTACGGCACGCCGCACCGCAGCCACAATGAGAGCCACCGTTTCGGGGTCTTCGAGCAGCTTGGCTCCTCCGCCATGGCGGTTCACTACCTTGGCAGGGCAGCCGAAGTTGATGTCGATGCCATGTGGACCCAGCGCAGCCAAACGCGCGGCGTTCTCTGCCATGCAATGGGGATCAGAGCCCAGCAACTGCGCCCTCACCGGCACCCCAGCCAAAGTCCGTCCACCATTGCGCAGTTCGGGCACGATGCGCAAAAACACCCGGTCTGGCAAAAGCTGGTCGGTCACGCGAATGAACTCGGACACACAACGGTCAATGCCACCCACGCGGGTAAGTATGTCGCGCAGCACAAAGTCCAGCAGCCCCTCCATGGGAGCGAGAAGAATCAGCGGATCAGACACAGCAAGAGGGAAACGAAAAAAAGGCCGCCCGAGGGCGGCCTTCCAAAACAACGTACAAGATTACTTGCCGCCGGGGATCTTGCCTTCCACGCCTTTGACGTAGAAGTTGACACCGCCCAGGAACTTGTCATCTGCCACAGCATCCTTGGCCAAAACTTCTTTACCGTCCTGACCCACAATCGGGCCTTTCCAGATCACGAAGCTGCCGTCCTTCAGACCTGCCTTGATCTCGTCAACCTTGGCTTTGGTTTCAACAGGCACGTCTTCAGCCACCGACACGATATCGATTGCGCCTTCCTTCACACCCCACCAGGCTTGACCGGTTGCCCATTTGCCTTCCAGAGCATCTTTGGTGGCCTTGATGTAGTAAGGACCCCAGTTGATGATGGCAGAAGCCAGGTGGGCCTTGGGACCGTAGGCGGTCATGTCGGAATCCCAGCCAAATGCGCGCTTGCCTTTGTCTTGTGCTGTTTTCAGCACTGCAGGCGAGTCGGTGTTCTGGAACAGCACGTCCGCACCGCCGTTGATCAGGCTGGTAGCGGCTTCGGTTTCTTTCGGTGGGTTAAACCACTCGTTCACCCATACCACCTTGGTCTTGACCTTGGGGTTGGAGCTTTGCGCGCCCAAGGTGAAGCTGTTGATGTTACGGATCACTTCAGGAATTGGCACCGATGCCACCACACCCAGGGTGTTGGACTTGGTCATCTTGCCGGCGATCACACCTGCCATGTAGGCACCTTCGTAGGTACGGCTGTCGTAAGTGCGCAGGTTCTCGGCAGTCTTGTAGCCAGTAGCGTGCTCAAACTTGACGTCCTTGGTGTCGGCCGCCACTTTGAGCATGGGCTCCATATAACCGAAGGTGGTACCGAAAATCAGCTTGTTGCCCTGGCCGGCCATGTCACGGATTACGCGCTCGGCGTCAGCAGACTCAGGCACGTTTTCCACAAAGGAAGTAACGATCTTGTCGCCGAACTCTTTTTCCAGCGCTTTGCGGCCGTTGTCATGCGCAAAAGTCCAGCCACCATCGCCCACCGGGCCGACGTAGGCAAAACCAATCTTCAATGGCGCAGGCTTGGGTGCAGGAGCCGACGCAGCAGGAGCAGGTGCGGGTGCAGGAGCGGGCTCTTCCTTTTTGCCGCAGCCAACCAGCGCAGCGCCAGCGACCGCTGTCAGCGCAGCCATCTTCAAGAGTGAACGTTTTTGCAAATCTGTCATTTAAGGTCCTTCATTAAAAGCGGGGGTTGCGTAAAAAAATTCGGGAGACATCAAGTACCGGGGTAAAACGGCTTGCCAATCGCAGCTGGCATATTAATACGAATCCACTGTGGATTGCGGGAGATCAGCGCCAGAACCACGATGGTTGCCACATACGGCAACATACTCAGAAACTGGCTGGGAATCTCCACACCAATGCCCTGCAGGTGGAATTGCAACATGGTCACGCCGCCAAACAGATAGGCTCCAAGCAATACCCGTGCCGGACGCCAGGTCGCAAAGGTGGTGAGCGCCAAAGCAATCCAGCCCTTGCCAGCCACCATTCCTTCCACCCAGAGCGGTGTGTAAATGATGGAAATGTAGGCCCCGGCCAAGCCACAAAGGGCACCGCCCGCCACCACGGCACCCAGGCGAATCAAACGGACCGGATAGCCCAAGCCATGGGCCGACTCGGGACTCTCTCCGACACTGCGCAGAATCAGGCCGGACCGGGTGCGATACAAGAACCAGATCATCGCCAGGGCCAGCAGAACCGTGAGGTACACCAGTGGATGTTGCCTGAACAACGCCGGGCCCACCAGAGGGATGTCGGACAGGACAGGAATGGCAAACGAGGGCCGCTCCGGCATTTTTTGCTGCACATACGAAATGCCAGCAAAAGCTGAGAACCCGGCACCAAACAGGCTCAATGCCAGGCCAGTGGCAAATTGGTTGGTGTTTAGCCAGATGACCAACCCGCCAAACACGGCAGCCAGCAGGGCTCCGGCGGCAATTCCGGCTATAAAACCCAGGGAATCGCTACCGGTATAAACCACGGTGGCAAACCCAGCGATGGCCGCGCAGAGCATCATGCCCTCGGCTCCCAAATTGACAATGCCTGCTTTTTCGTTGATCAGAAGACCCAGCGAAGCCAGCGCGAGCACCGTGCCCGCATTGAGGGTGGCAGCAATCAACAGTGCATAGGATTCCATCAGCTCTTCCCTCCTTGGGAGACCCATTTCAGACGGTAATTGACCAGCGTGTCACAGGCCAGCAAGGTAAAGAGCAGCAAGCCCTGAAATACCCCGGTGATCGATTTGGGCAGGCCCATACGAGACTGCGCTAACTCGCCACCGATATAAAACATGCTCATCAAAATGGCAGAAAACACCATGCCCACTGGATGCAGGCGCCCCACATAGGCCACGATGATGGCCGCAAACCCGTAGCCTGCAGGCACATAGGGGGTAAGTTGCCCAATGGGGCCTGCCACTTCCAAAGCACCTGCCAGGCCAGCCATGCCACCGGAGATCAGCAAGGCAGTCCACAAGGCACCGCGCGAGGAGAAACCTGCATAGCGCGAAGCCGCAGGGGCCAAGCCGCCGACCTGTTGCGCAAAGCCTGCGCGAGTACGAAACAGAAATATCCAAATACCAGCAACGCCCACCAAAGCAAACAGCACGCCGATAGAGAGCCGGGAACCTTCAAACAGCCGGGGGATTCGGGTGACCGCCTCAAAGGTTTTGGTCTGGGGAAAGTTGTAGCCTTCCGGGTCTTTCCAGGGGCCATACACCATGTACCCCAGCACCTGCACTGCCACGTAGACCAGCATCAAGCTCACCAGAATTTCATTGGCATTGAACTTGTCGCGCAGCAAAGCGGTAATGCCCGCCCAAAACATGCCGCCCAGCACACCCGCCAGAACGATAGGCACCACAATCCATCCACCCGTGGTTTTGTCCGCCATGAGAGCCACACCGGTAGCCGCAATGGCACCCAGGATGTACTGGCCTTCTGCGCCAATGTTCCAGACGTTGGACCTGAAACTGACGGCAAGGCCCAGGGCGATCAGCAGCAGCGGCGTGGCCTTGACCACCAGTTCTCCCAGGGCATAACCGCTCTTGATAGGGTCCCAGAAAAACACCTGCAGCCCGCGGATCGGATCTTTGCCCAGCAACGCAAAAAG
>CAJBMJ010000130.1 GCA_903954045.1 uncultured beta proteobacterium
AGACAAAATCCACCCCAATGCGCTGGGTTACGAATACATGGCTACCGGCATTTACACCCGACTGCAAAAGGTCGGCTTGGCCCGTTGATTGCGATGGGAGAAAAGCCAGGTCCACCTTGCATCTGGACTTCACCCGCTTCAATTGGCACCTGCAAAGGTTCGAATTGATCTGGAGTGATCGACCTGGGACTTGCGAAGCCGGACGAATGTTGTTCCCAGGTAGTCTGCCAGCATGGGCATTTTGGTTCGACAGATGACTGTTATCGAGCGTCGATCTGAATACCCGCTGGTGGCCAACAGCGGGTCCACAGATGTTGAATCGCGTTGCCGGTTAGCCGACATAGAAACAGTGCTTTTAGACAGTTTGAACGGCTCCTAACTGGAAGGCCAATTCAGTTTAGGAGCACCCGCAACTGGCGAGATGCGGGTACTCCCGAGTGTTAGCGAGCGGCGAAGAACTTGAGACCTGCCCTTCGATCACGCGTGATAGGAGCCACATACAACTCGCGCATGAACCTACCGATGTTTCGCGAGACGCCGCGCGGAAAACAAGTACTGACCGATGTAAGTCGTCGCAAACCGCGCATGTGGATCGCGATTAACGACAATCGCCGAAGGTTGGCCCGCACATGCACTTCAACACGTAGTGTTCACCCATAGGCGCCAAAGCATTAGTGACGCCGACGTGCTCAAACATCTAAAGGAGAAACTGGAATTGGTTGCACCAAAGCCGTGACACGCGTACGAACGACCAAGAATTGCTTGCGAATTGAAGAGAAGTCCCTTGAGACAATAAGAAAAGGGCGAGCCAGTTTGGCTCGCCCGAATCAGTTATAGACCAGTTCCTTCTCACATAGTGTCAAACGCGTCGTTGTACTGAAGTTCGTTCTCGGTGTGTATTACTACCAACTTCTGCAGCCAACGTACTAGCTCCATTGACTGCCGTAATTCAAGCAGCTCTGCCAAGTAAGGTGCGTCTCGCTGTGTTAGTAGCAGCATAGCCTTTTCAATGTCGCCAAAGCCACCGATATCACCCAAAGTATTTTCACTTCCTTCATATTCGCGTCTCAGCGCTGAGATACCGTCGCTAATAGTTTCATCCATCACCCGCCTCACTGAAAAGTCAGTTATCGCGATGGAGCCAGACACAATTTTGACCACAATGATGGGCACATCGAGGTACCGCGCACATGCCGCGTAGAACGCTTGCGAACCTTCTTCGACGCGTCGTTGACCCTGCTGAAGCTGTCGAAGATATCCGCAGGTGATGCCGACTTCCGCGGACAGTTGGTGGACATCGTGTTCTCGGTGCGCAGCTTCACTTAGCAGCCAGTTCACCATTGCACCGCCCGGCGCACTGCAAAGACGACGCACGCGCCCGGCTTGAGTCATTGAAGTGCACTCGCGAAGACCTGACGCAATCACTCCAGCTTTGCCTGTACGTTTAGCTTTTGACATATTTTCCTTTTTCATAATGTTCCTAAAGTTTATGCATGCATACAGCGTGCACGTGATGTATAGCCACCCAATAAAACCGGTGCCGGCGGGACTGTGCGCCTGTCATCTCCAGAAGAGTTGTTCGTAGTCCATTGCATTGAGCACGAACAGGAAATTCGCTTCGTCCCCGGGTGCCCGGAATACCTAGCCACCTCCCCAACCTAACGTCAGGAAGAAGCACACCTGTCAGTACAGAGTTACGGATCTGAAAAGATGATTTTTTCAGGTCGCTATATGTGCTTAGGAACCAACCTGAAAGAGAGGACTTATGAAGAAAGAACTGAAAGAGCTCATTGAACTCCTAGTGGACATCGCCACCGCAACATCAAAAACACAACAAAAGGAAGGGAGACCGATATGGCACAACGCGTCGCAATCTATGCGCGATATTCGACTGACGAACAAAGACCCACGTCCATCGAAGACCAAATCCGGACTTGTCGGAATGCAGCGGAGAGATTGGGACTAATAGTCGAGGATAGATTCATCTTTACTGACAGTGCAATCTCTGGCGCAGAGAAAGGTTTTGGAAAACGCGCTGGCTTCGGGCGACTCATGGACGCTATCAACACAGGGGAAGTCGAAGTCGTCATCTTCGACAGCGTAGCGCGAGCTGCAAGAAATTATCTGCAAGGCGCACAACTTTCTTCGCTTGTCGAGTCTATCGGACTGCGTATCGTCACCCTTGACGGCATCGATTCGATACAAGACAGTTGGGACACACTATGGCAGTGCAAGCTAATGAACGCCGTCGGACAAGTCAAGAGTACGTCTGCAGATGTGCAAAGAGGCATGCTCGGGCAACTCAAGCGCGGCTTTCAAATTGCCCAACCACCCTTTGGTTACACGGCGATGAGAGTTTATCAATGCGACGGTAGCCCACAGGGAACGCGATGGAATGTCGAACCTGTTCAGGCAGCAATTGTTCGCGAAATGTATGACTGGCGCAGGTCGGGAATGTCGGTAGCAATGATTGCAAGGCGCCTCAATGCGGATGGCTTGCCCATTCCTCGGCCAAAATCCTGCAAAGGCCATCAGTACTGGCGACCTGCAACGGTCCACCGCATTCTCTGCAATCGAATCTACAAGGGGGAGTTCGTTTGGAACGGTTCTTCCTTCGCACTTGCAAAAGCGCGAAGGAAGAGGCAGGAGCCTAAGCTCGAAGTATTCGCACGCCCGGATTTGCGCCTCGTCTCGGATGAGGTCTGGATGGCATGCAATACATCGCAGCCCAACGCTCGGGTTCGCGGCGGCGGCAAGCATGCGCTGGCAGGAATTTTGAAGTGTGGCGTTTGCAAGTCAAAGCTTTCCATCGGCGGGGGGCCCAAGGTATGGACCATCTCTTGCCCGCAATGCGAGCAGGCGAAAAGGGTCGGTGGGCATGAACGTTTTATCGGGTATTCGTCGTTGACCCCAGCGAAACTTGCGCTGGATTTTTGTCTTCAACAAGTTTTTTCTGGGCCAGTACTTGCTGAGTTCCACAATCGGTTGCGCGAGCGGATGCTGTCCGGCCCCGGCAATGAAGAAGCTGAGCTGCGCGCTGATATCAAGTCGTTGGAGGATTTGATTGCGCGTATCAAACGCTTTATGCGCGACCCAAAAATCGGAGACGATGAACTCAAACAGGAGCTAGGAGACGCGACCGCTGAGCGACAGGAAAGGGAGTCACGCCTGAATGCACTTCTGGCAAGGACGCCGGTTGTAACCAAGGCAATGGTTGAGATGCAAGAGGCACTGGAACCATTTGCCATCATCCGGCGCCTCATCGACGGCGAACCCGAAGTTTACAAAGTTAGGGCAACATTGGGACGGCTTATCAAGCGCTTCGAGTTAGTCGCAAAACTATCTAAAAATGTGGCCGTTTTCGAGCTTGAGTTTGTACCGGGCATCTGCGTTGCAGAACTTACATCTACTCAGACGATTGATAGTCAGGGCGTTGTTTTCCGAGTTACTGTCTCAACGACAGCCAGAAGGCCTGTCGTCTGGACGGTGCAAGGTGAACGCATCTGAGCAATAGTGATTTGAAGATAGGGCTGCAGCAATGCAGCCCTTCTTTTTTGCCCAAGTCGCAGTAGGATATCCGCAACGTTCTGGTCCCTGAACGTAACGAAAGTCCTATGGCAATTTCACCGAAAGCCTGTAAGGCAAGGACGATTTTGAGAAGTGGCCCTGGCGGTGGTCCAGTTGTGCAATGAATACCAAGACCAACGAAAACTGTGATGCTAATTGGCACCCAATTCACAAAGACAGAGCAAGTGGCATGCTTCGATAAACGGTATGCCCACGTAGCGCCGAGCCCAGGGCCTGAAGTGGACCCCGAATTTGAGGCAGGTGTTTAAGTGGGACACTGTCGAAAGAAACGGGTAAAGCATGAGTGAAACGAAGAAGCGCAATACACACCTGCCGGAATTCAAAGCCAAGGTGGGTCTTGAGGCGGTGCGCGGAGTGAAGACAGTCAATCAGATAGCCCAGGAGTTCGGGGTTCACCCGGTACAAGTGGGCCAATGGAAGAGAGAAATACAAGCCCAGGCCAAGACACTGTTTGAAGGCAAGCGCGGCCCTCAACCCATTGCCGCCCACAGTACTCCAGATCGACTGTATGGGGAGATTGGGCGGCTCAAGATGGAGCTCGACTGGCTCAAAAAAAAGTCAGGGATCAGCCTGCCATGACACGGCGTAGCTGGATCGGGATTCACACCGACGTGACGCAAAAGCGCCAATGCGTGCTGGCCAGTGTCGTGCGCGGTACGGTCTACGCCCAGCGCAAGCCCAAGTCACCCGACGAGGGGGACGAGGTGCTCAAACGCCTGATCGATGAGGAATACACCCGCCACCCGTTTTACGGCAGTCGCAAGATGGTGGTGTACCTGGGGCGTTGTGGTCATCGGGTTAACCGTAAACGCACACAGCGCCTAATGCGATCCATGGGCTTGGCGGGCATGGCACCAGGACCCAATACCAGCTGGGCACACCCACAGCACAAGGTGTACCCGTATCTATTGCGTGGCGTGCCGGTGGTGCGCGTCAACCAGGTGTGGAGTACCGACATCACCTATATCCGTCTGGCAAGTGGCTTTGCCTACCTGGTGGCCATCATCGACTGGTACTCC
>CAJBMJ010000131.1 GCA_903954045.1 uncultured beta proteobacterium
ACAGCTCACGCATCTCGCCTTGACACTTAGTCACATTGTCTCTGGCGCCATTCTGGTGGAGGTGATTTTTGCCTATCCAGGTATTGGCTATCGGCTTTACCAGGCGATCCATGCCAAGGACTATTTTGTCGTTCAGGGCATCGTTCTGCTGCTGTCTATTTCGATCGCGCTCACTATGCTGATCATGGACTTAGTCTATCCCTTGATCGATCCTCGCATTCGCTCGGAGAAAAATTCGTGATCGCAGCCTTAAAAATACTTCGCACTGCTGCACGTGCTGTTGTGCGTGAGCCTTTGTTGCTTTCGGGTTTGCTTACGCTTATCGCAGTCTGCCTCTTTGCAATGCTGGGGCCACTGTTCATTGATGTTGCGCTCGCGGACATCGGCGCCGTCGCTCCACGCCAACGTCCAAGCGGCGAACACTGGTTAGGCACTGATGCACAAGGGCGCAGCATTCTCGCGGCACTGGTGCTGGCAACACCACAGACGCTGAAAATCGGTTTTTTTGCCGGTGTCATAGGCTTAGGAATCGGTGCTGTTCTGGGCTTGTTGGCTGGGTACTTTCGAGGCTGGGTTGATACGCTCATTCGAACCTTT
This sequence comes from uncultured beta proteobacterium, assembly GCA_903954045.1. Classification (GTDB taxonomy): domain Bacteria; phylum Pseudomonadota; class Gammaproteobacteria; order Burkholderiales; family Burkholderiaceae_C; genus Allorhodoferax. Next base: position 598 of record CAJBMJ010000131.1, read on the forward strand.
GCCGACGTGATCATGACCATCCCCGGTATTGCCGTGCTGGTGCTGGTTGCCACCAATGTAAGAAGCATGAGCGTCGTTCTGATGGCGGTCATCGTTGCAGGACTAGCCTGGATGTACCCAACGCGGACCATCCGCGCACAGACATTGTCGATGCGGGAGCGCCCCTATATAGATATAGCGCGTCTCAATGGCATAGGAGGTCTGGAGCTGGTTTTTACAGAGATATTTCCGAACCTATTGCCCTACATCGCAGCCAGTTTTGTTACCGCTGTCTCAAGTGCGATGCTGGCAACCATTGGGCTTGAGGCATTGGGCCTTGGTCCGCAAAATGAACTGACGCTAGGCATGATGATTTTCTGGGCCCAATACTACGGAGCCATCATGCGCGGAATCTGGTGGTGGTGGTCGCCCCCCGTCATCATGATGGCGCTGATATTTATCGGCCTTTTGATGACTTCAACCGGCATGGACCGGTTGGTTAACAAGCGTTTGCGGGTGGAATCATGAGTGAAATTGTTCTTGAAGTAAACGACCTGCACGTCGAGTTTCCTACCCGTGCTGGACCCGCGCTGGCAGTTAACGGCGTGAGTTTCACCTTAACAAAAGGGATGCGACTGGGCTTGGTCGGGGAGTCAGGGTCAGGCAAGTCAACCACGGTTCTGGCTTTGATGCGCATGATCAAGTCACCCGGGCGTATTTCTGGTGGAAGTGTCACGTTGGTGGGCGACGACCTGCTTGCCATGTCACCCTCTGCAGTACGGCGTGCACGCTTTTCACGCATTGCCTTGGTGCCTCAGGGCGCCATGAATTCACTCAATCCAGTCCTGACGGTACGTGCTCAGATCAACGACTTACTCGACTCGCATAACGAAACGCTTGACAAAATCGCGCGTGCCCGCCACATCGCCAGCTTGTTAAAGCGAGTTGGACTAGACGAAACAGTTGCCGATCAGTTTCCGCACCAACTCAGCGGGGGCATGAAGCAGAGAGTTTGTATTGCGATAGCGATTACCTTGTCCCCGCAGGTCATCATTGCCGATGAGCCTACCAGCGCACTCGATGTGATTGTTCAAAAACAGGTGATGCAGAGCCTCATTAACGCGCAAAGCGATGTTGGTGCCGCCATTATTTTGGTGGGGCACGACATGGGGCTAATGGCACAGTTCGCCCATGTGGTTGGCGTCATGTATGCGGGCGAGATTGTTGAGATAGCCCCAGTCAAAGAGATTTTCTCCAACCCGCGCCATCCTTATACGCAGATGTTGATTGCGAGTTTGCCGAGTTTTGCATCTCGCGGTGTATTTCGTGGCATTCCGGGTGTGGCACCTTCCATCGTGAATCGACCCTCTGGCTGCGCATTCCATGTGCGCTGCCCGCGCGCTGAAGCCCGCTGCGCCCAGGAAGTTCCTATTGAAGACAGTCTGGACGTGAGCCATCGAGTGCGTTGTCACTTTGCCAGGGAGGAATCCAATGTCGCACTTGCTTGAAGTTCAATCTGCCACAGTGGCCTACGGCATCAAAGGTGCTGGCTCGCATAAGCTGGCTTTGAGTGATGTCTCTCTGTCGTTACCTGAAAAGCCTTCCATCACTGCCATCGTAGGCGAAAGCGGCAGCGGTAAAACGACCATCACACGCTTGATGCTGAGTTTGCAGACTCCAACAATGGGCTCTGTTCGATATGAAGGTAAAGACTTGCAGCAGATGGACCGGAAAGCCTTTTTGCGCTATCGCCGAGAAGTGCAGGCCGTATTCCAAGACCCGTTTGGCGTGTTTAACCCGTTCTACAAGGTAGACCGTAGTTTGCTGTTGCCAGTACAACGCTTTGGATTGGCCAACTCAACTGATGAGGCCTATGCCCTCGTTCGCAAGAGTCTTGAAGCGGTAGGTCTCAGGCCCGATGACACCTTAGGCCGCTACCCACATCAACTCAGTGGCGGCCAGCGTCAACGCATCATGATTGCCAGAGCACTCTCTCTGCGTCCACGTTTGATCGTGGCAGATGAGCCCGTGTCCATGGTTGACGCGTCCTTGCGCGCTACCATCCTTGAAAGCCTCTATCGGCTCAAGGTGGACCGCGATGTGTCGCTACTCTATGTCACACACGATCTGACTACTGCGTACCAAATCGCAGATCGTATTGTGGTGATGTTCAATGGGCAGATTGTTGAGCAAGGCGATCCCGAGCAAGTAATTCATGAACCCAAGCACGCCTACACCCGTGCCCTGGTAGCCGCCGTTCCCCCACCGGACCCCTCCGTCAACTGGGGACTGGAAGTCGCTGCATGATCATCGATGCGCATTGCCATGCCTGGCGGCATTGGCCTTATCAACCGGCAGTGCCCGACCCGCAGAGCCGTGCTCGAGTGGAGCGATTGCTATGGGAAATGGATCAGACCGGTGTTGATCTAGCGGTATTGATTGCAGCCTCAATTGATTCCAATGCGGACAACGGCGAATACACAGCGCAATGCGCCACAGCGCACTCAGATCGAATTCTGGCATTCCCGGATGTTGACTGTCGCTGGCACAGTACCCACCACACGCCAGGCGCTGACCAACGTCTCAAGCAGGTGGTGCAAGAGTTGTCGCCACGCGGTTTTACGCACTATTTGCATGAGGATCGTGACCCCGCTTGGCTGCTGTCGGCCGATGGTTTGGCATTGTTTAAGGTTGCGCAAGAGGCACGGCTCATTGTTAGCTTGGCCTGTGGGCCACGGCAACTGCCAACGGTGTGTGAACTGGCCGCGCGATTTCCTGCAACGCCTTTCCTGATCCACCACCTTGGTAGGGTCACTACTGACCCGCTGGATTCAGATCGGCTGAATGCGCTACTGGATGCTAGCGCCACTGAGAATGTCTTTATCAAACTCTCTGGTTTCGGCTACGCAAGCTCGAAAGGATGGGACTACCCCTGCAGCGGAACCCATGTTTTGGTTAAGGCACTGTACGAGCAGTTTGGGCCAGACCGACTGTGCTGGGGGTCAGATTACCCGGTCTCGCAGCGATACATGACCTACAAACAGAGTCTTGAGATCGTGCGTACTCATTGCAATTTCATAGCACCTTGCGACATGTCAAAGATACTCGGCGACACCTTTCACGCGCTGCTCCAGCGCACATCAACTCAACCATGTACCGGCTTATGAGTAATCCCGTCAAAGTTGCGGTCATCGGTGCTGGCTGGTATGCCGCGCAGAGCCACATTCCCACGCTGAAATCGCGAACGGATGTCGTACTTGACGGCGTGAGTCGACTCGGTGCTGAGGAGCTGACTCGTGTGCGTGACCATTTTGGCTTTGCATTTGCGAGCGAAGACTACCGGGAGTTGCTGGCACGCAAACCCGACGTGGTGGTGGTGGCTTCTCCCCACCAAATGCACTTTGATCACTGCCTGGCAGCACTTGACGCGGGCGCGCATGTGTTGTGCGAGAAGCCCATGACGCTGCAACCTTCACAGGCATGGATCTTGGCAGATCACGCCAAGAAACTCGGGCTTGAACTGCTGCTGGCAAACGGGTTCCACTACCTGCCCGGAATAGTTGAGTTGCGACAGGCACTACAGGGTGGGGCGGTAGGGCGCATTGAACATGTTTCTTGCAACTTTGTATCGGCCACACGGGCAGTATTCGAAGGCGATCTCGGGCTTGCACGTTGGCAAACGCATTTTTTCAGACCAGACAAGTCCACCTGGCAGGACGCTGACCAAGGCGGAGGCTTTGCCTATGGGCAACTGTCACATTCAATCGCTCTCCTGCTGTGGCTCACGGGACTTGAAGCGAATGCTGTTAGTGCACACAACTACCCGTCTGGCGGCATCGACTTGTGCAACGCTGCAAGTGTCATGTGCAGCAGTGGTGCAGTGGTCTCGATCAGCGGTGCCGCTGCTTTACCTGAAGGGAAAAGAGCGTTGCTGCGGTTTCTTATCACCGGAAGTGAAGGCGTCATGGAGATTGAGTTGGACCGTGATCGTGCAGTGCTGCATCGCCATGACGGTTCAGACCGCGATTTTTCCGTAGTTCCAGGACAATGGGTTTATCACTGCGAAGGCCCCATTCATGCACTCGTTGACCGGGTGACTGGCGTCAGCGTCAATCGATCAACCGGAGCCAATGGTGCGGCTACGGTGTCCGTAATAGCAGCTTTGCTTGAGTCGGCAAAAGACGGCGGGATCAGTGTCGACGTTATACGCTCTAAGACGCGCTTCCTCGAAGGGGATCACCCATGAAGTGCATGCAAATACCTCCAGATTTATCTCTTTGCAACGAGTCTTTGGCGTTCTGCCTTAAGTTGCGT
>CAJBMJ010000132.1 GCA_903954045.1 uncultured beta proteobacterium
ACCCGGCGTGCCCGCTTGCTGGCTTGCAAGGTCTCGCAGAGCCTGCTGCACCTGTGCGCTGTCGGTATCCGGGGTCAGCCAGAAGGCCATGTCGTTGATGCGCCTGTCGTCACTCAGGCGTTCAAAATCGGCCTGCTCCATTGCGACGGTGCCAAACTGCCGGGCATAGTCGCGCCAGACACCTGCTATAAAAAAAGAAGCGCCTTGCGCTTTGCTGGCGGGCGCTACGGCCAAAAACGATGCCTGAAAAGCAGAGAAATCATCGCCTGGCTTCACGCCATACAGGTCCACCACCGCCTCGCTCACATACAGGCCCACCCGTCCGGCGGGTACCGGCAGGGCAGCTGCCACCAGCGGCAACGTGATGTCCCCAGAAACTGAATCACGCAGTGGCCGTGCCAGCAGTGTCACGGGGGGGCGTTCGGAGTCCAACAAAAAAGACAGGGTGCGTTGGGTGGTGATTCGCTCTATCCCTTGCAAGCGCTGGGCGGCGCGCACAAAAGACGAATCGAAGTAGGCATTGTCGCTGGCACTTCCACTGCCTGCGGTGCGCACGTACAGCGTGGCTGGCAGCACGTTGTCGAGCCAATGCATCACCGAGGTACGAAAACTGGCCACCATGACCGTGAGCGCCACTGCCAGACTGAGCGAGGCGACCACACCGCCCACCGCCACGGTCGCACTTTCCCTCACCCGCCGCGCGCGCTCCAGCGCCAGCAGGCTCAACGCATGGCGCCCGGCCAGCGGCGCCAGGCGGTTCAAAATGGTTCCCACCAGCCAGGGCAGGGCGGTGATTCCGCCCAAAAGCAGCAGCCCAACACTGAAATAGGCCGCAATGGGCATGTCCCACAATGGCGGCAGGAGCGCCATCACACCGCCAAGCATCAGCAAGGCCAGGCTCCACCAATGGGTTTGCGTGGCCGTGTCGGTGGCACCGAGGCCCTTGAGGGTTTGCGCGGGCGGCAGGCGCTGCGCCATGCGGGCGGGCCACCATGCGCCCATCAGCGAGGCCAGCAGCCCCAAGCCACCAAACACCAGTGCGGCCACGGCTGACCACTGCAGCTTCGGCGTGGACCCTGCAAAAAAACCACCACCCAGGTCGCCGCCCAGCAACTGCAAAGCCAGGGCTGCCAAACCGGTCCCCAATGCCAACCCCAGAGTGCTGCCGACCAGGCCTAAAGCGGTGGCTTCCAGCAGAACCAGTGCCATACGCTGGTTTGCAGTCAGGCCCAATACACCCAGCAAAGCCAGGGACTGGGCGCGCCGGGTGACGCTCAGTGCCAGCACCGAAAACACCAGAAACCCGCCGGTAAACAGCGCTACCAGTGCCAGTACAGTGAGATTGGTGCGGTAAGCCCGCGATAGTTTGCCGATGCGCTCAGAACTTTCGCCTGGCTCTTCCACCCGCGCACCCGGTGGCCAACCGGGGCTGGTGGTCAGCTCGCGCACAAAACGTGCGCGGTCGGTTCCGGCCTGAAGACGCAAATCAATGCGCGTGATGCTTCCATTGCGGTCAAACAGGTCTTGCACCGCTGCAATGTCCATGACTGCCAGTGGTGCGCCACCCGCACTGACCCGGCCTGCTACGCCCACTGTCTTGAGCTGCAAACCTTGCTGCACCCGCAAAGTATTGCCAGTCAAAAGCTCGCGCGCTTTGGCATTCAGGAAAACGGTATCCGGTGAAAAAAAGTCCAGGCGCTCGCCATCTGGGTCTGGTTGGGGCATCAGGTCGGGTGCGAGCGAAGCGACCTGCAGGGCATCAACCCCCACGATACGCAGCAAGACTCGCTTCTGGTCGGGTTGCGCCGCCAAAGCGTAGGTGCTCAGTTCCAGTACGGGGGAAGCTATGGCCACGTCCGGGTGCCGAATCAGCAAACCAAGCAAGGCGTGGTTCAGGCCGGTTCCACTTTCAGGTGAAGTGCCGGTATTGGAGCGCAGTTCCAGGTCCGGCTTGCCACCCACCGAACGAAGTGCTTGCGCAAACTCGTCCAATGCCGAAGCGTTGATCAGGTGCACCGAAAACGCCAACGCCACGCCCAGCATGACCGACACCACCGCAGCCGCGTTGCGCCAGGGATGCTGGCGCATCTCCTGCCACGAGAACTGGGTGAGTAGGGGCCACAGCGGACTTCGAAATTTGATAATTTTCAGTCTCGATGGCTGTACTCAGGCTAACAAAAAGTTACCGCGAAGGAACTCTCAGATCGTCCAAATAATCTCTGGAAATGTTAATGCTCGATGCAACGCCAAGTGACGAGAATTTATTTTTCAACCAAATATTCGCGGAGTCCTTGCCTAGGTCACGCAACGCATAGATGAGCTTGCTATCAGTTGCGGTCTTTGTCGATGCGTGGAAGTCCTCGAGAGTTTCACCCCCGTCAATACGGTGCATACGCACATCCTTGTATCTAGTGGGATCCAGTGTTCCTTCAGCCAGTAGTCTCTTTACGAAGTCGATCGCTCGCATCTCGGCAACCAGTGCCGAATTAAATGTGATTTCATTGATTCGGTCCAGTATCTCTCCGGATGTCTTTGGCAGCTTGTCGTGTTTGATGGGGTTGATTTGTACCAAAACAATGTCCGAACTGTCGCATCGATAAATCAAAGGATGAATTGCCGGGTTGCCTGAATATCCACCATCCCAGTAATGCTTGCCTTCAATTTCTACCGCATGAAAAATGGTGGGTAAACACGCCGACGCCATTACAGCTTTTGCCGTTAGCCGTTTTCCCGCAAATATTTCTGCTTTCCCTGTATTGACTTCAGTGGCCACAACAAAGATCTTCAAATCACCGTAGGTGGCTATCCGATCAAAATCAATCAGTTTTTCCAGCAAATCCTTCAAAGGGTTGATTTCCAAGGGATTGCTTTGATAAGGGGATACTGCCTTTGACCAAAAACTGGTCATTGCGTGCGAGAGAAGTTGGCTCGGGGATTCATCGCCACATGAACTGGTAAACCCTCCAAACAAAATATCTAAGGGTAGGCGTTGTGCCTGAGTCATGGAAGAGGTCAGTGCGCCTAACCGTACGACTCCTTCCCAAAATTGCTCCAACGAGGCACGAGCTGACTCTCGCATTTCCTGCCGAGTCCTCTCACTGGCTTGTGCAAAACCGTGCGCTAAAGCAATGGCATTCATTGCACCTGCGCTGGTGCCGCTTATGCCTTCGATCTCTATTCGACCGTCCTCCAGTAAAACGTCCAGCACGCCCCATGTGAATGCTCCGTGTGAGCCTCCGCCTTGCAAAGCAAGATTGACTTTTGGGCTGGATGATGTCATGCGGTTTATGCCTTGGACTCAGCGCTTGTTAGTTTCACATGAAACCAACTCAATTAACGAATGTGAAGGCTGGAAAAATCCCATTTCTAAATTTATTATCAGTGCCGATCATTTGCCACTGCAACGAGCCATTGAGCTTGCCCCCGTCGCCTAGACGAAATCGACCTCTTACATACCGGCCACCAGGCTCAGAGACCTGAAAGCTAAACTCTTCACCTGCAACTGAAAGTGTTCCATATAAGTTGTGGGGGTTAAAGTACCCCGTTTCGGAAGTGCCCCGATTCATATCTGGTTTTCCAATAGGGATTGAAAATTTTGCCAATCCAAAGACTGCAAGTTCTTCTGCTTGTCGAGGATCAACTGCCTCAATGACAAGCCCCGACATTGTGAGAATTCTCTCTTTCAGTGCTAACGCTTTGATAGCTGAGTCCGCACTCTGGAATGCCGCATCGAAGGCCATAGCCCGAAGCGTATTGTTTGTAGATTTCAGCATTTCCGATACTGCAGCGAATCGGATACTGGGGTCAGGGCTGGCAAGCAGGTCTCGGTACTCTTTAAGGTTCGCGGCCTGTTTTCGAATTTGCTCTGGTGAGGTGCTTTCTGATCTGTTTTGTGCCAAAACCGCGGTGTATCCAAACGTTAGGCTTGCAAGAACGATTGGGTAGATAAATTTTGCTATTGTCATATTTGTGACTCTCAAAAAGTTAGATGAAGACTGCATCGGGCATCAATATGCGGCAACTGAGCGCAAAGTCACCAGTTTTTTATCACCCCAATTGCTGTAAATTCTGAGTCGCAAAAATGAGGCTCTGATTGGGGCGATGCTAATCGTTTTTTGCAATTCCGAGGTTATAAGTGTTCCGGAAGCGATAGATCGCCAAGACCGACGATCAGAACTCACAAAAAGTTCAAAATCCTTTACCCTTTGTGTCGGATCCACACTCAGCGATTGCTCTAATTCAACCTGATTTAGGGTGTGTGCCTGGTTGGCATTCAATGAGAAATCTATGTCAATGGGACCGTCAACTCTGATTTGGCCTATCCATTGATTATCCGACGCACCTCCCAATAAACTGCTGGCACTCATTTCCGGCTGCGCTGGTGGAGTGTTCCAAAAAACGGCTTGCGCTCCTTGTTTTGCTGAAAGCAAATTGCCCGCCTTTGCTACCTTTATTGAAGGTTTCTCGCTGCTCATGCTGCTGGGAAGGACGCCTAAGGACGGTTCAACAAAAAACCTTTCAATAGTCCTAACTGCGAAATCAAAGCGCATGGCTTTTCCAGTTCCTGACGAATCGACTGAAAGCAGTATTCCAGCTGGGCGATCTGAGATGCTCACCAATCCACCACTCTGTCCCTGGGCAATGGAGTCCTCTTTCCTTTGTGGTGACAACCTGAGAAATTCCGGACCAGTATCCACGACTACAAATCGCGTACGCGCCATTCCACCATCGTCGTAAACGTAGCTCAACACTCCCTCGCCCTGGCGGTTAACTATTGAATCAATCGACGTATTCAGGGCTGAGAGTTCTGATTGACACTCCTGCGCTACCGGTCCAGAAGCACGCAGGAGCGCCAAATCGTAATTTGGAAAGGTGGCCACCAAGTCCGCTTGGCCCAACAAAGGCCTTGAACCAGCTCCAATCAGGGTCGCACGAGTGCTCCGAGCGGTGACATGCCCAGCAGTTAGCAAATAGCACTCATCGAATCTTTTAAATAAAAGACCTTGACCTTGTTCTCGGGCTCGCACCAATACATGCGTTGGATTGGCATGAGAAATAGATGCAATGCCTATCAGGAAACACAGAAAAATTTTGATTGAATTGGTCAACATTATTCGAAGTATCGTTTTGAAACCACATACCAAAGGGCGGCCATGATGAGAAACCAATAAGACTGCGCACCGTCCTTGATGAGGGCAAACAACACGCTCGAAAATCCACTCTTCATTTCGAATATGGCAGATTCACCTGCATAGGGCGTCCGCATAATGACCGTTGAACTGACCTTTCCGAATGCGGTCAAATCCAATGCCTTTGAGTCGCCGCCAATACGGAGAATTCCACGCATCTCAGACGGAACAGTTGCGTTGGCAATCTGTCTCGTAAAAAGAATTTTTTCGCCGAAATTAAGTTTTCTTGTTTGCAGCAACAACTGTCCGTCGACTGAATTGGAGTTGGGCAAACCTTCAGCCTGATACATATTGACGATACCTTCAAGTAGCAGTCGCTGCTCGGCCACATTGCCCGAATAATCATCGCCAATCACTATTTCACCGCGCATTTCCCAGATGAGTCGTTCGTCCTCTCCAAGTTTGGTGATTTTTATGCATTGCTGGGTTGAAACTATTTCCCTATTGGTGCGTTCGGTTCGTCCTAACGTAGCCCCGCTTCGAAGCGGATCTGTTGCTTTGGTACCCGCGCCTTCTTTCAGCTTACTCCCCGGAAATCGAAGATAAATATCCTTCTTCATTCTTTCGACTTGAATAGCCGAACCCTCTCGCAAGAATAAAGTTGCTTCGCCAATTTTCTCTGGACGGAATTGAACACTCTTGAAGTTTCCACAATTCACAAGCTGTGCATTGGCTGGCAACGCCCAGCTCAAAGGTTCGCCCTTGGAAACTGTCAGTGTGATTACTTGACTGACCGCTTCGACTTGGGCAAAAAGAGAACGGGAATGGTACTGAATGATGAAAACAAGAAGTCCTGCAATAAGTCCTATCGCGGCGCCTTTTTCCAGAATCGACAATATCGTTTTCCTCAGATAGCTCGTCTCACCTTGATTCAATGTGGGCGCGGGTTTTGGACCCTGCTCTTGATCCTCTTTCAATTGACTTTCGTTCATTACTTTGAAGCCCAAAGTATTTCGAGTTCAATCGGGGGAAGGTTCTTTTCATATCGTTTACGAAGTAACTTTACTTGGGTGCGGCTTGGCAATAGACCGTCAATTTTGCAAATGGTGTCAAAGGTTGAGCGCATGCCATCATTGATAGCATCACATGTCGATTTCAAAGAATTTTTTCCAGAGAATTCCAGCTGCAGATTCAGCCTCTCTGAATTGATCAATAGTACGGCACCGTTCGGCTGCAATACTTCACCATCATGTTGTCTACTCAACAGAAATACTTTTTGCACTCTTGAGTTGCTGGACCCAATTTCACAGTCGCCGTCAGTGGCGACTTGAGCCACTGCAAGATCACTCAGCGACTGCAAATGCTTGACGTTTTTAGGATCTCTCACTGATTCAATGCGAAAAGGCCCCGGTTGCCTTGATAGCAAAGCTTGCGACAAATTGCCCTCTGAAAAATATCGACCATCTCTGGTGGTTGTTGTAACGCAAATAAAATTAGGTTTGACAGTGCTGGAAATGCCCTCTCCCCAGAGCATCACAGGGTCAGACTGCGGTGACATTAGTGACTTCGAAGTCAAAGCATAGGCACCCACAAGGATTCGACCACTAACTGGCACATCATCTGAAAAACGTTCAGAGAATCTCTCCAACGGAACCTTTTGCGTCACGAGAATCTTTTCATTGGTTTGTGACGCAGCATTCAGTGCTGTCAGACAAAAAAACATAAGTACTTGTAATGGTTGATGAATTCTTGAATAGATCTGTCGCATGAGATACGGTAGTTCAATAAATAGGGAGATCGGGAAGGTTGCCAATGGGATAGAGTGACCCGGTACAAGTCTACTATCCTCGGCCATTTAATTCTTTCATATTTCCCAAACTAAATTGCTGAATATTGCGTGGTCCGATATATCCGCGTGATAGCTACTTGATTTCAGAGAAGTCTACAATCCGTAGGTCACCGGGGGTGTCTGTGAAAACAGGCTGAGAAATACCCCATGAACCTGATCTGGGTCATGCCAGCGTAGGAAGCGTGAAAAATGCTTGGGGGCCTACGAAGGCCATGATCCCGGCTTTTGAAGGTTCTTTCGCTGGTGTGACAAAAGCAACACCCTGACCGAAAGTTCACCATGAACAAATTGCTGACCGCTGCTGATCTCTGGGCAGATATTGCTGCTGTGCGCGAGCGCGCGCCTCTGGTGCATTGCATCACCAATCTGGTGGTGATGAACCTCAATGCCAACGTGCTTTTGGCTGCCGGGGCCTCGCCTGTGATGGCCCACGCCCACGAAGAGGTGCGAGACATGGCGGGCATCGCCCAAAGCCTGGTGCTCAACATCGGCACGCTGGATCCGTATTGGGTGCAAAGCATGAAGACGGGCCTGGCGGCGGCCACCTTGCGCGGCATTCCTACTGTTCTGGACCCGGTGGGGGCTGGAGCCACCGCGTATCGCAACCAGGTCCTGGAAGCGCTATTGTCCGTTGCCAATCCCACCGTGATTCGGGGCAATGGCTCGGAGATCATGAGCACGGCAGGCGCTGCTATCAAGACCAAGGGCGTAGACAGTAGCGCGGCGGCTCATGACGCGCTGGGCGCTGCTCAGGCCCTGATCGGACGAACCGAGGGCACGGTATGTGTCAGTGGGGTGGTAGACCACATTCTGGATGCCAGCAAGCATTGGGCGCGACTGTCCAATGGCCATGTCTGGATGACAAAAATTACCGGCGTTGGATGCTCTGCGACCGCTCTCATCGGTGCATTCTGCGCAGTGCAAGCCAACGCCTGGCGGGCCACCACCGCTGCAATGGCGCTGATGGGTGTTGCGGGTGAAGTCGCCGCAGAGAAGGCTGCCGCCCGCAGCGCTGGCGTGGGCACCATGGCTGCCTTGCTGCTGGACGAATTGCAGTTGCTTGACGAAGCTACGTTCAAACAGCGACTCAAAATGGACGTACAAAAGTGGTCCGCCTGAACCCTCAGCATCTGCGTCTGTATCTGGTCACTGACCAGTCGCTTACCTTGGGCCGCCCCTTGGCGGACGTGGTTGCGCAGGCGGTGCAGGGCGGTGTGACCTGCGTCCAGCTGCGCGAGAAACACCTTAGTACCCGAGACTTCCTGGCGCAGGCACGGATGCTCAAAGAGTTGCTTGCGCCGCACGGCGTGCCTTTGGTCATCAACGACCGCATTGATATTGCCCTGGCCTGTGATGCCGATGGCGTTCATCTAGGACAGAGCGACATGCCCGCGCAAGTGGCTCGGCGATTATTGCCGTCGCATGTCTTCATTGGATGGTCGGTGGAATCTGCAGACGACGTTGTGCAAAGCTTAGGGATGCCGGTGGACTATCTGGGTGTGAGCCCCGTGTTTGCTACGCCCACCAAGACCGACACCAAAAATCCCTGGGGCCTGAACGGCCTGCGTCAGGTGCGCGCTTCCACCTCTTTGCCACTGGTCGCTATCGGTGGTATCCACCATTCCAACGCACGCGATATGTTGCGCGCCGGAGCGGACGGCCTGGCGGTGGTAAGCGCCCTGTGCAGCGCGCAGGACCCGGCCCAGAGTGCCCAGGAATTCATGCGTTTGATTTTGGAAGAGCATCCATGACAACTACCCATCCCACCCCCGCATTGGTCCACCAGTACCCGCGCGTACTCTCCATCGCTGGCTCTGACAGCGGTGGTGGCGCAGGCATTCAGGCCGATCTCAAAACCTTTTCAGCATTGGGTTGTTATGGCATGACAGCCATCACTGCGCTGACTGCCCAAAACACCCAGGGTGTGCGCGCCATTCACGGTGTACCGCCAGCCATGCTGCGAGACCAGATTGATGCAGTGGTGGAAGACATAGGTGTGCACTCCGTCAAGATCGGCATGTTGCATGCGCCAGAAGTTGTACAAACCGTGGCCCAAGCCATTGACCGCCATCAGTTGCACAACGTGGTGCTGGATCCGGTGATGGTGGCCACCAGCGGCGCGGTGCTGATCGGCGACTCGGCGATCGCCGTGCTGGTGCGGGAGTTGTTTGGCCGCGCAGAGGTGGTTACGCCCAATCTGGACGAAGCATCGCTGCTAGTGGGTCGCACCTTGAAAACCGAAGACGACATGCTGGTCGCTGGCAGGGAATTGCTGGCCAAGGGCGCCAAGGCCGTGTTGCTTAAGGGCGGGCATCTGGAAGGCGACGTGGTGAGCGATTTGCTACTCAGAGCCAACGGTAATGTGCACTGGATGCGTGCCCCCCGCATTGCCACGGCCAATACCCACGGCACCGGTTGCACTTTGTCTTCGGCCATTGCAGCGCACCTGGCATTGGGCCTGGGGTTGGTCGAGGCGGTGGAAGCCTCCAGAGCCTATATACGTGGAGCTCTCAAGGCGGGTACGGAAGTGCGCACAGGGCATGGCAGCGGGCCATTGAACCATGGGTATGCGCCGCAAGCTTTGCGGCTATTGCTGGTTTGAATTTTTTTCCGCAAGAACCTAGGGTCTGCTGGCCCTGGCCAGGGCATAAGTCAGCGCAAGAGACGGCAATGCCGCACCCAGACTGGGCGCCAGTTGCGCGCACAGGTGGTAACAGGCAATACCTGCAAACCAGATGGCCACCGCAGTGCCGTTGACCTTGCGTTCTGACACCATTGCAGGCACGTTGGCCACGCCACCGAGGCGTCCCAGAATCACGCCATACAGCGGTACAAACACCGAGCTGAGCATCAGCAAGAAAGGCTCCAGACTGTGCATGGGCAGCACCGTTGCTAGCCCAGTGCACACCACCGCCATGCCCATGCCCCACTGGCGCACACTTAAGCCTGGCTTGATGCTGTGGCTGGCCACAGCGCCGGAGTACACGTCGCCATAGGCGTTGTCCACCTCGTCAATCAAAATCAAGCCCAGTGCAATCAAGCCTCCTTGTGCAAGCAACAACGCTCCTACAAGGTCTGCGCTGGGGGTTGTCAGCGCAACCAATACCCCCAGGCTGTAACACCAGATATTGGCAATCGCATAACCAAGCCATGTACCGCGCAAGGCGCTCTTGCCTTCGCGTCCGTGGCGGGAAAAGTCGGCCACCAAGGGCAGCCACGAGACAGGCATGGCAATCACCAGATCAAGCGCGGACAGCATGCCCATCGTGCCGTTGCCAGGCTTGTTCCCTAGCTCGGCAAATCCTTGTGCATTGGCCTTGCTCAGGAACTGCCAGGTTAGCCACAACAGCGATGCAACTACCAGGGGCAGTCCGTAGCGACCAATGAACTTGCGGACCAAGGTAACCATGGAGCCTGCCATCAAAGCCAACAGCACCCCTCCCCACAGCAGGGTGGCTAGCAAAGGCCAATAGTCTGGGGCAAACCCACCGCTTTGGCGCGCCATGGCAACTGTGCCGTCGCGCATCACGACCAGCTCAAAACTGGTCCAGCCCACCAGTTGCACGATGTTGAGCAACACTGGCAGCCTGGCAAAGCTGCTCCCATAGGTGGCATGCATGAGCCCGGCGCTCGAAAGACCACTGTCACAGCCAATTTTTGCCGTCCAAGCAAGCAAGCCGGCGCCCAACAGAGAGCCCAGCACAATCATCATGAGCGCTGACTGAAAGCCCAAGGCGGGCACCAGGTAAGCACCAATTTGCATGACCAGCAGGCCCACGCCCAGGCTGAACCACAGGCCTGCATGCTCGCGCATTCCAAAAAGTCGCTCTGCCGTGGGCAGCGGTGTCAGGGCGGTGTTGTCGCCGGAAGAAGTAGAGTTAGTAGTAGCCATCAACGATTCCATCGTGTTAATGGCAGGTCGGCTTGCTGGAGCCATGGAACATGGCTCTGGAACATGCTTCCCTGCGCGAGGATTACCTCAATCAGGTTCAAAGGGACTTTCTCAGTCGCCGGGCTTCAAAAGAAACCTGGAAACACCCCTAGCGAATGCCACCGGGTTAGCGGCAGCGAGACCAATTGTAAATTACACGATCTCTCGGATATATGGTGTGGGGTGCCGACCTGTCGGGAGTTTCCCTTGACGGTCGTTGGGTGACTGTATAACCTACGCAGCTTGCAATATTGGGGGAATCACTAATGCGCTTGCTGGTCACGGCCTTAATGTATTGCGGCTTCGGTTTGGTCACCCTGGCATCATCTGCCCAGTCCTTCAAGGAAAGTGAGTTGCGTGACGGTGACGCCAAGTTACTGACTAGCGAAGAAATTAGATCTTTACATGCTGATCGGACTGTATTTCTACATAACGTGGTGAGCGGTCAGCGCGTGCCAATTTGGTTTGGGGCTGATGGTATTAGAGCATTTCGTGCAGGCAATAGAGTCTTCACAGGTGAGTGGGGGGCGCGTGAAAACAAACGTTGTGAGGAGACCGTCGCCGGGCCTGTGGTTTGCATGACCATTTACCGCCGTGGGGATGAATTGCTGATCTGTGATCCGCGAGAGGCCCCGGATTGCCGGTGGCGAATTACGCGTTCGGCCGAAGGCGATATTGAAAAGCTGGCGCCCAAACGTTAATGCGCTCGTTACTGCATTTTCTGACCGGGGTATTTTTGGCACTTGTAGCGGTGGTTAGCGCGCACACTCAGGAACTCAAGCGGGAAGCTGTTCACTTCGCACCACTTGGCAAAAGTGATATCGGTACAACCGTTGGGCAACTGTATCTGCCATATGGGCCAGGCCCTTTTGCCGCAGTCGTGGTGCTTCATGGCTGCGGCGGGGTGCGTGAAAACTCCTATCGTTGGGCCGAAGAATTGGTTCGTCTTGGCATTGCGGCCCTAGTTGCAGACCACTTCTCGCCCCGTGGCATCGATCGCATCTGCGAACGCTACGGCGGGAAAATAGTCGAGCAACGCGAACGTAGGCGCGATACCTATGGAGCTCTGATGTACCTGAGCCAGCGTCCGGAAATCGATTCCGGCCGCATTGCGGTGATGGGATTCAGCAATGGCGGATTGGCCACCATCAATGCACTAGTACCTGGCTTGAATGACCCGGTGAGTCCACGGTTTGTAGCCGGCATTGCGCTGTATCCGGACTGCACTGGCTACATCCGTCTGAAATTGAGTGCTCCTCTAATGATCTTGATTGGCGAAAAAGATGACTGGACACCGGTATCTGTGTGCCAGCGAATGATTGACGAATTGCCATCGGGAAGTGCAGCCGTCTCGATGGAGGTCTTCCCTGGCGCTTCTCACTCGTTCGATGACGAAACCCAGCGGTATATTTATTTGTCGGCCGTGTTCAATCCGCACAAAAGATCCCAATATGGGGCCATCGTCAGCTACGACCGTGGAGCGCACCGGGCCTCCATCGAGCAGGTTCGGCAGTTTGTGCAACAGCATCTTGCTGCACCACGGGTCGCGAACTGACGATCCACCATTATCGGTGTGAGTCCGATTCATTCTGGTTACGCGTTTTGATCTGATGAATACCAGATTGCGATTGGGCTATTCGCCAATCACCGGGGACAACTTTCGAGTGCGAATCCAATCGGCAATAGCTTGTGCCACCACTTCGTCCCGCCCCTCAAAGCTGTGTAAATGTCCACCGCCGCAAGGATCGCCCTGAGCGACACCACCCCGCACTGTCACCAGATTGTTATTTGCGTACCACTTCACGGCCCGATAGGGGGTGCCTTCACAAGCATCGTTTTCATGGTGAATGTGCAATTGCGGCGTGGGCAGGCTGGCGTAGTCAAACCCGGCCACGCTGTAACCAACTCGGGCGTTGGGCGGGTTGTTTATCGACGCTGAATGAATGGCGCCATCGATTTCGGTGCCCAAATTCTTGGCCAACCAACGTGAGCTGATGGTGCCAAAGCTGTGGCCATGCAAGTAGAAATGCCGAATACCGTGCTGCTCACGCAGTACCTGCATGACTTTACGTACATCGTCGGCATGCCGGTTGGACGAGCGGTAATCATCCAGACAACTGGGAGCAGGACCAGAAACCACTGTGCCAGGCCGCACCTCTGCTCCCCACTGGTCGGTGGGGCAATCCAGACTCACAAAGGTAAGGCCCGCTTTGGCATACACATCACGCGTGATCCGACCGCGCGGGCTGGTCTTGGAGGCATCCGTTTTTTCGTCGTAACGCCAAATGCCTGGCCACCCTCTGAGAAACAGCAAGGCCGTATCACTTTGAGGCGAAGGCTTGTCCAGCAGGATGGCCCGCATAAAGACCGGTGATTTTGTGAACAAACCTTCGGTTCGACCGGCGTCAAGGTTGATGTAGGTAAAGCCCTTAGGAGCGGCACCTGGTGTGGCCATCAGGTCAAGCTGAATGATTTCCTGATTGACAAAACGCCGAAGATAAACGTGCGTTGCAGTTGCCTTGGATTCGCCACAACCCGATGGCAAGCCTGCTCCGAATTGCAAACAAATTTGTGAACCCTCCACTCGCCAGGATCCTCGTGTAGAGACGCCCGTAGACATGTCCAACTGCAACGTTTGATCGGCCCCATAGCTCATTGTGGCTAACGTGCCGTTGGAATACTTGGATGTAAATCTATTGCCCGCCAGACGCGCCTTCAATGCCTCGGGGGATAGAGCTTGCGCTTCAGCGGGAAACTCCGAGGGGGAAGCGGTGGTTTGCGACCAAGCTGCTGGGCTTAGAAGTGCTAAAGCCAATATCAGAATGTGCAAGGTGCGCGTGTGCGGCTTGCATATGTGTGAAGATTGAGTCGACTTCATGGGAGAGTCCCTTCAGGGTTGCGCAAAAGGTTGAATCTTGGCAGGACTGAATCGTAGCGGATTTGTAAATGTCGGTTGGATCATGTCCTCGCCATAAGAACTGCCAACATTACAGATATGACGTGAATACTCTATCTTTGTTCAGTCGCAACTATGCACAGGTGCCTCCGCGTTGCCAGCACTGGCCCCTGCAGCTTGAACTATTGAGGCCGATGAAGACTGCGCATAGTTTCGGTGTTTGCAGATACTGCTGGACCGAGTCCCGTGCCTTCTCCTTCATTGCCAAGCCCAATGGGATTGGAAGGGACCCAATCGACTCCTGGATCGAGAGCGGTGCGGTTTACATGGTGTAACTTCAACAGCGTGATCAGTGTGATCACCAATGTGTGCCCGCCGCAAAACTATGTTCAGTTCAGGGAG
>CAJBMJ010000133.1 GCA_903954045.1 uncultured beta proteobacterium
GTTTGCGGGGCCTCAAGCGAGCCGATATCCAGGGCCATGGCCTTGCCACCGATCCTGGCCGCCACCGCGTCCAGCCCTTCTTGGGCCTGCGGCACGTCCAGGCAAATCACACTGGCTCCTTCGCGCGCCATCACCTCCGCAATGGATGCGCCAATGCCGCGTGAGGCACCCGTCACCAGCACCTTCTTGCCAGCCAAGGGAGCCGCCCAGTCCGCAGGCGCAGCACCTGCACCTACGGGTTTGCCAATGCGGATGACCTGTGCCGAAACGTAAGCGCTGCGGGGTGACAGCAGAAACCGCAAAGTGGAGTCCAGCTGGTCTTCTGCACCCTCGGCCACATAGACCAGCTGCACGGCAATGGCTTTCTTCAGTTCTTTGGCCAGGGAGCGGCTCAGGCCCTCCAGAGCGCGCTGGATGGTCGCCTGACGCGGTGTGGCGCAGGCTTCGGGCGGACGGCCCAGAATAATTACGCGACCGCATTGCTGCATAGAGCGGGCTGCGTCATGAAAGAACTGGTAGAGCGCATCCGACTGGGTACTGTCCGTCAGACCGGTGGCATCAAAAACCAGAGCTTTGACCTTTTCTCCGGGCTTTCCGTCCACCCCCCAGCGTCCGGTCATCAAGCCCGCCTTGTTGGCAATGGGCATCCACTGTGCCAATTGCGGATGCGCTACGGTTTGAGCACCAATCGCTTTGAAAAAGGCGGCCAAAGACGCCAACAACTCTGGCTCGCCACCGCCACCCAGCAGCACCGAACCCTTAATGACCGGCTGGCCCACCTTGTAGCGTTCCAGCACCAGCGGTTTGGGTAGTCCCAGGGTCTGGGCCAACTTGGCACCGACTGGGGAATTGGCGAAATGGAGGTAAGTGTCGTTCATAGTGGGTGCCAAGCGCAAAAGCGAACGATCATGCTTTTTTAGTACAGTCGCTGTCAAGGAAAGTACTGGGGCATTCCTAGAGCTGTGAACCTAATTCAAACTGAGGAGCAAAAAATGCAAACCGGAAAACCACTTTTGCGACGCCTTCTCGCTGCGCTGGTCATAGCGCTGATCGCCGCCGCCCTCTGGCTGTGGCTGGCAGCACCCGCCATGGTTCGTATTGCCACCGGCTATGCCGCCAAGATGGTTTGCTCCTACACCTTTATCGCGGGGCGTGACCCGCAAACCTCTATGCAAGAGGACGTGCGGGAACACGGGCACCCCATCATGCAATGGGTGTCGGTTAAAGCCGATGCGACGCAACGCACAGTGAAGGCCAGCTTGCTGGGCTTTGCCGGAAGTTCCACAGCAGTGCTCAGGTCGGGTACCGGGTGCGCGCTCGCACCGGATGGCGATTTGACCATTGCCAAGAGCCACGCTGGCAGCGCCGTACCAGTTGCCGCACCCCTGGCAAAAGACGAACCTTGGCCGCAAGGCAACTCCGTTGCGGCAAGCATTGACCCTGCAGTTCAAGCCTTGCTGCAAGACACTGCGCTCACCGGCCCTGGCATGCGCGCCGTGGTTGTGATCAAAAACGGTCGCGTAGTGGCGGAAACCTATGGCAAGGGCTTTGATGCCAGCACCCCGGTGCTCGGTTGGTCCATGACCAAAACGGTGACAGCAGGTCTGATAGGCACGCTCGTGCGGGACAGCAAGTTGCAACTGGACCAAAGCGCACTTTTCACCGAGTGGAAGGATGACGATCGCAAAAACATCACCCTGGCGCACTTGCTGGCCATGTCCAGCGGCTTGCACTTCAATGAGGACTACGGCAACGTCACCGACATCACCCGTATGCTGTATTTGGAGTCCGATACTTCAGCGTTTGCAATCAACCAGGCACTGGCACACCCGCCTGGTACTTTTTTCAGTTATTCCAGCGGCACTACGGCCATCCTGTCGCGCCTCTGGCAAAACGCAGTGGGAAACCCGCAACTGGCACTGGACTACCCCAGGCGCGCCCTCTTTGAGCCACTGGGCATGCACACCGCCGTACTGGAGGCTGACGCCAGAGGAAACTTTGTGGGATCGTCCTACCTGTT
The DNA here is from genome assembly GCA_903954045.1 of uncultured beta proteobacterium. Taxonomy (GTDB): domain Bacteria; phylum Pseudomonadota; class Gammaproteobacteria; order Burkholderiales; family Burkholderiaceae_C; genus Allorhodoferax. The sequence goes on from CAJBMJ010000133.1 coordinate 2,021, forward strand.
CGCCAGTGGCCGCGATTGGGCACGTTATGCACAACTGCTATTGCAAGACGGCGTCTGGAATGGCACCCCCTTGCTTCCACCAGGCTATGTGAAGATGATGAAAACCCCAGCCCCTGCCTCCCTGGCTGCATACGGCCGACGCGAGTACGGGCAAGGCCAAGTCTGGCTGAGGGGCTCGCCCGCGGGTACACCCAAAGGCCAGGATCCGGATGCCGGATTTACCTTGCCCAGCGATATCTTCTGGCTCAGTGGCTACGACGGTCAGGCCATTGCGCTGATTCCGTCCAAGCAACTGGCCGTTGTCCGACTGGGCATTACGCCCTCCAAGCGGGGCTTCAAACTGCAGCCGCTGGTCATGGCCGCCGTCCGGGCCACAGAGCGCCACTAGCCAATCTATGGGGGCGGCAAAACCTCGCCGCCCAACGCGTCCAGCAAATCGGGAATGAGCTTGCGCAGCTCTCCGGTCGCAATGGCCACGTCGGCGTCAAAGGCGTCGTCCTTGCCATCACCGGCAGCACCCGCACCCTCGAACACCACGTCCAGTACTGCCACTTTCTTGAGTTGCAGGGCTTCGGTAAGCACGAAGGACACATGGTCACTCCAGGTCAGCGCCAGCTTGGTAGGCACCTTGCCGGAGGCAATGTGTGCACTGACCTCGTCGGTATCCAGGGGATGGCGGGTGTAGCGCACCACGGCCTTGGATTCATCTGCCGCCTTGAGCTCGCATTCGCGGTCCACCGTAAAGCCTTGTGGCGCTTCTTTGGTGGACAACCAGATCGCCATGGCCGCAGCAGGAGACATCTGGGTATTGATCAATTGCACCGCAAGCCCGTCCACCGCCTTGATCAAACATGTCATGACCTCATCGGCCCGGGCTTGGCTGCCTGCATCCAGAACCAGTCGCTGCGACTGCGGATCTATCCACACCAGCACCGTGGACTGCTTGGTAAACGCCATGGGCAAAAGCGACAGACGCGCGTCCTCACGAATCTCGCGGGCTTCCTTTTTGCCCGGTTTGCGGCCGGTGGCAATTTCTATTTGTTGCAGTTGCTCCTGTGCCTTGCGTTTGACCACCGTGCCAGGCAACACCTTTACTTCCACCATGAGTTTGAGCATCCACTGTCCACCCACCACCTCCAGCAACGGACCGTGCTCTTCGCCCCGTGGAGGAACCCAACCTACGGCCTTTTCCTGAGAGGCTCCACACTCTACAAAGCGGCCCTCCTCAAGAGCAGTTTCCAGCGCGGCAGCGGTCTGCGTCCAGGCAGACA
>CAJBMJ010000134.1 GCA_903954045.1 uncultured beta proteobacterium
AGATCGGCTGCGCCCACGTTATGGGCGGCTGTGGTCTGGCGGCCGACGAAATGCTCGGCGTCACCCGCCCCAACGGCGTGCACTGGCAGCTGGACAACCTGTCCATCCACGATGGTTCCCTCTTCCCCACCAGCATCGGTGCTAACCCGCAGCTGTCGATTTACGGCAATGTGAATCGCCTGGCACAAGGGCTGGCCAAGCGGCTTACCGGCAAGGATGTGGCGCTGGCATAGTCAAGTCGCTATAAATACCATAGTTGCTTGTGCATATAACACGGGGGCTACAGGGCTTTTTGCCTTAAAGCCAGTAGCGCACCCAGCCACAGCGCCACCGCAGAGAACACCAGTCCGCGGGCCAGGCCGCCCGGGCCGTCGGCAATCCAGCCAACGATGGTGGGCCCCACGATCTGACCCGCAGCAAACACGGTGGTAAAGGCGCTGATGCCCGCAGCCCAGGCCGAGGGAGGCAGGTTGTGGCGCACTAGGGCGGTCGTGGAAGCCACCACCGACAGGAATACCCCGCCAAATAACAAACCCGACACCAGCACCACGGGCCACCAGGCTGTCAGCGCAGGCAACACCGTAGCCACACCGAGCAAGCCATTGAGCAGCGCCAGCGGGCGGCCATTCTTGTAGCGGTCCAGCAAGCCCGCCCAGATGCGACTCGATGCCATCACCGACAGGCCCAGCAGGGCATAAAACACCGTGACTTCGGAAGCGCTGCTGCCTTGGGAGCGCAGCAAGGCAATCACAAAGGTCATGTACCCGATATAGCCCACCCCGAACAGCGAGTACCCCGCCAGGCCGTAGGCAAACGACTGCCACCGGAACACAGCGTGGGTTCCCCCAGCCGCGGCAGGCAAAGCCCAACGGGCCATCACCCTGGCGGGCCACACCAACACCAATGAGGCGGCAAAGCAAAGCGCCGCCAAGACCCACCAGGCCCAGCGCCAGCCATGTAACTGGGCCTGCGTGACATCCAGCACCCAGGGCACCAGCAGGGCCGACACCACGATGCCAATGCCGGTGCCGCCGTAGTACAAACCCAGCAACAAGCCCCCGTGCTGCGGGTGGCGCGCACCCAGTCTGGCGGCCAGCAGGCCACCCGCAACAAACACCAGGGCGCTGGCAAACCCCGCCAGAAGGCGTTGCAGCAACAAGGGCTGGGCTTCAATAAAGAAACCACTCAGCACCATAAAGAGGCTGGCCAGCAAGGAGCCACTCCAAAGCAGGGTGGACGGACCAAGCCGGCGCATCAGCCAGGGCGCCGCCAACGCACCCAGAAAATAGCCCAAGGCGTTGGCGGTGTTCATGCCGCCAGCCAGGGTATAGCTCCAGGACAGGTCTGTGCGCATGGCGGGCAGCAACAAACCATAGGCAAAACGGGTGATCCCCAAGGACACAGCCGCGCCCAGTGACAGGGCAAAAGCCAAAGCCCATGTCTGCCTGCTGGTCTCGATTGGTGTCACCTGTGCGTCCTTTGCTGCGCTGATCCGAGCTTGCATTCTGCGACATTGGCTGCAGATAAGGCTGTCTCCAACCTAACGCATCCTGGCCTATGGCCCTTCACCGCATGACTACTTTGTTTGATCCCGCCCAACTCGGCTCCATCGCCATTGCCAACCGCGTTGTCATGGCCCCGCTCACCCGCAACCGCGCACCCGGTGCCATGCCCACGCCCCTGATGGCCACCTACTACACCCAGCGCGCCGACCCCAAGAATGGGGCAGGACTGATCATTTCCGAAGCCACCGCCATCAGTCACCAGGGACAGGGCTACTCCGACGTGCCCGGCATCTGGAGCGAAGAACAGGTGCAGGCCTGGAAGCCGATCACTACATCGGTACATGCCGCTGGCGGCAAAATCGTCATGCAACTCTGGCATGTAGGGCGCATCTCGCATGTGGACCTGCAGCCCGAAGGCAAGGCCCCGGTTGCGCCGTCTGCCATTGCAGCCAAAACAAAAACCGTGCTGATCAAGGACGGCGTAGCAGGCTTTGTGGACACCTCCACGCCTCGCGCCCTCGACCTTGCCGAATTGCCTGGCATCGTGGCCGACTACCGCCGCGCCGCGCGCAACGCCATTGCAGCGGGTTTTGATGGCGTGGAAGTGCATGCCGCCAACGGCTACCTGATCGACCAGTTTTTGCGCTCCGGCTCCAACCTGCGTACCGACGCGTACGGCGGCAGCATCGAAAACCGTGCCCGCTTGATGGTGGAAGTGATGCAAGGTGTTTGCGACGAGATTGGTGCCGACAAGGTGGGCATTCGCATCTCCCCGGTTACGCCCGCCAACGATGCCGCAGACCCCCATCCTCAGCCCCTGTTTGAGTACGTGGTGCGCCAACTCGCCGCCTTGAAGTTGGCTTATGTGCATGTGATCGAAGGCTCCACCGGCGGGCCGCGTGACTATGTGCAGGGCGACACGCCTTTTGACTATGCTGCTTTGCGCCACGCCTATACATCAGCAGGCGGCGCCGCTGCGTGGATGGTGAACAACGCCTACGACAAAGCCTTGGCAGATCAGGCTCTGGCCAACGGCGCCGATGTGGTGGCCTTTGGCCGCTCGTTCATCTCCAACCCCGATCTCACCCGGCGCCTGCGCGACGGTGCACCACAGCAAAAACTGGACCGCAACACCCTGTACGGCGGCGGGGCGGCGGGGTATACCGACTACCCGACGCTGTAAATACGCTACAAATTCAGAAGCGCCTTACGCAGCAAGAATAAGGGCTAGAGGCTCATTCTGCTTGCAATCAGGCGTCGCCCAGCCCAATGGGGGATGGGGCCTGCATCACGATGCGCGTAAACAGGCGGTCGTAGGCAGGGTCGCGCGGGTATTTGCCGGTCAGCGGGTCGCAGTTGGTGGCAAACGCGGCGTCCAGTGCTTTCCAGTCTGCGTCCGTCAGCACCCGCTGGGCTGCGGGCAAAATCTCGTCCTCTTCCAGGCGCATGTGCACCAGATAGGCGTCGATGTAGCGCTTCACAGCTTCTTCAAACTTCTTGCGGCGCGAGTCGCCGACCAGCTCCCAAGCCAGCAGCATGTGCTGTAACTCGCGAACACCCGCTTCACTTTTGGAATGGTCTTTTTCCAGTTGGGCAATGGACGCCTGGGTTTCCGGGGCCAGGCGTGCGACCGGCGGAAACAGCAAGGCGGACTCCTTGGTGTGGTGCAGGCGCTCCGGAAACTCATCGATGTAAAACAGCATGGCTCGCACCACGTCAAAGTAACGCTCGGGCTCTTTGTCCGGTCCGCGCTCCACCATCATGCTCAGCGAGCGGAGCATCGCCGCCAGGGAGGCATGTTCTTCCTGGATGATGTGCAGACTTTGCTTGAGCATGGTGTGTCCCTCTTTATGAATCGGCCGAGAGTCTCACAGGCGCCTGCTGGCGACATTGATACACATCAACCGGCCCCACCGACCTAGGGTTTCCACCGTTTGAGCAGCAATGCATTGCTCATCACACTGACCGAGCTCAGCGCCATGGCTGCGCCCGCCAACACCGGGTTCAGGTAACCCAGCGCTGCCAGCGGAATACCGGCGGCGTTGTAGGCAAACGCCCAAAACAGGTTCTGCCGGATTTTGGACACCGTTCGGCCAGAAATGTCCAGCGCCGCGGCCACCAGGGCCGGGTCTCCCCGCATCAGCGTGATGCCTGCCGCATGCATGGCCACATCGGTTCCTCCGCCACCCGGGTTGGCCATCGCCATGCCCACATCGGCCGCCGTCAGTGCGGGTGCGTCATTAACGCCGTCGCCCACCATAACGACGGTATGCCCCCCCTCTTTGAGCGCCATGACCTGTGCGGCCTTATCCCCCGGCAACACTTCGGCCATGACTTCACCCGCATCGGGGTCCAGTCCCAGTCTGCGCGCCATGGCTTCAGCCGCACCCCGGTTGTCGCCAGAAATCATGACCGTCTTGATGCCGCGTGCGCGCAAGGTGGCCAAAGCTTCTTTGGCACCGGCTTTGGGCTCGTCAGAAAAAGCCAGCAAGGCCAGCAGACTCAGGCCGCTGGTGCTTCGCGCAGCCACGGCCGAAACGGTCGCGCCCTGTTCTTGCAGCGCCTGCGCCTGTGGCGCCATTGCAGCCATGTTCACACCGAGCTCCTCCATCCAGCGCAGGCTACCCAACAGAAAGCTGTGCCCCCCCACGTCGCCTTCTGTCCCACGACCTGGCACCGAACGAACACTGTCAGGCGCATCAAAGGTGACGCTGCGCTCTTTGGCAGCATCCAACACTGCGCGGGCCAGCGGGTGCTCACTGCCACTTTGCAGGCTGGCCACCAGCGCCAGCATCTGCTTTTCGTCTACACCATCCACCACGTGCAAGCTGCTGAGTTGTGGTCGGCCCACAGTCAGGGTGCCGGTCTTGTCAAAGGCCACGACGTCGACCTTGTGCGCCAGCTCCAAGGCCTGCGCGTCCTTGATCAGAATGCCGTACTTGGCTGCTACCCCGGTGCCCGCCATGATGGCAGCTGGCGTGGCCAGCCCCAGCGCGCAGGGGCAGGCGATCACCAGCACGGCCACACAATGGATCAGCGCCACTTCAAAACTGTGTCCGCTCATCCACCAGGCCATCAGCGTACCCAGAGCGATCAACAGCACCACCGGGACAAAAACCGCGCTCACCTGGTCGACCAGCCGCTGGATCGGGGCCTTGGCCGCCTGCGCGTCCTCTACCAACCGAATAATGTGCGAGAGCACGGTTTCACTTCCCACCGCGCGCACCTGCATCACGATGCGTCCATCCCCATTGATGGAACCACCGGTGAGCAATCCCCCCTGCTCTTTGGGAACAGGCAAGGATTCGCCGGTCAGCATGGATTCGTCCACCTGGGTCTGGCCCTCGAGCACCAGGCCGTCTACCGCAAAACGCTCTCCGGGTTTAACTACCAGACGGTCTCCTACCAACACCTCTTCCACCGGCACGTCCACTTCTCCGTCAGGCCCCACCAGGTGCGCCACATCCGGACGTAAGCCATGCAAAGCCCGAATGGCCGAAGTGGTCTGTCGCTTGGCCCGGGCCTCCAGCCATTTGCCCAACAGCACCAGGGTGATTACCACCGCCGAGCCTTCAAAGTACAAATGGACCATGGCACCCGGCTCGGCGCCCAGCCACAACCACATCGACAGGGCCCACCCTGCCGTGGTGCCGATGGACACCAGCAAATCCATGTTTCCGCTCAACGCCAAAAGGGCGTGCCAACCGGCCTTGTAAAAACGCGCACCCAGAATGAACTGCACCGGAGTGGCCAGTAACAACTGCCACAGTGCAGGCAACATCCAGTGCTGACCAAACAGATCACCCACCATGGGCAGCACCAGGGGGGTCGACAAAGCCAGCCCCCAGGCC
>CAJBMJ010000135.1 GCA_903954045.1 uncultured beta proteobacterium
CCCCGCTTTGGATCGGAAGCCGTCCAGGGGGCCAATGTGTTTGTCGCGCAGGAACTGCTCCACCTCGGCCAACTCGAACGTGCGCCCGGCAGGCGACTTGCCAAAGCTGAATCCGCAGCCATCCTCAACGCCTGATTTGCCGGTGCAGGTGTAGCGACGGTAGTTTTCCTTCACGATGCCGCCACAGTTGGGGCAAGGGCTGGTCAGCGTGGCGTAGTCGCCTGGAATGGTGTCACGGTCGTATTCCTTGGCTTTCTTCACCATGCGCTCGGTCATGGACGCGATTTCGGCCATAAAGGCAACGCGGCTCATCTTGCCGTGCTCCATCTGCGCAAGCTTGTACTCCCACTCGCCGGTGAGTTCGGCCTTGGTCAGTTCCTGCACATCCAGACCGCGCAACAGCGTCATCAGCTGGAACGCCTTGGCAGTGGGAATCAGCTCGCGGCCTTCGCGCAGCATGTATTTCTCGGCAATTAGGCCCTCGATGATGCTGGAACGGGTGGCTGGCGTGCCCAGGCCTTTTTCCTGCATGGCTTCGCGCAACTCGTCGTCTTCTACCGTTTTGCCTGCGCCTTCCATGGCGCCCAGGAGTGTGGCCTCGGAGTAGCGTGCAGGTGGTTTGGTCTTCAGGCCCCTGGCGTCTACCGGATCGCCCTTAACTTTCTCACCGGCCTGCACCGGCACCAGGTTCTGGCCCTTGTCGCCTTCTTTGGCATCTGCCACTTCGTCGGCAGCTTCCTTGCCATAAATGGCCAGCCAGCCCGGCTTGACCAGTACCTTGCCTTCAGTTTTGAAGGAATGCCCAACCGCAGTTGTAATGCGCGTCGTCACCTGGTACTCCGCACTGGGGAAGAACACGGCCAGGAAGCGGCGGGTGACCAGGTCGTAAATTTTCTGCTCGGCCTCACTCAGACTGCTGGGAGCTTGCAGGGTGGGGATGATGGCAAAGTGATCAGATACCCTGGCATTGTCAAAAATGCGCTTTGTGGGTTTGACGTAGGCGCCCTTGACGGCGGTGGCTGCAAAGGGGGCCAGGTGCCTCAGGCCGCTGCCGGCCAGCATCTCAAACGTTTGCCGGACCACCGGCACATAGTCTTCCGGCAGGTGACGGGAATCGGTACGCGGGTAAGTCAGTGCCTTGTGGCGCTCGTAGAGGCTCTGCGCGATCGACAAGGTGGTCTTGGCAGAGAAACCAAATTTGCCGTTGGCTTCGCGTTGCAGGCTGGTCAGGTCAAACAGCAGGGGCGACGCCTGCGTGGTGGGTTTGCTTTCTTCTGTGACCGTGGCCTGCTGACCCCGCACCGCGGCGGCTATAGTCTCGGCTTCGCGCTGGGTCCAGACACGATCGGCCTTTTTCTCGGCATCGTCGGCATCTTTTTTCCAGGCAGGGTTAAACCATTTGGCAGGGTATTCACCGGCCTGTGCATTGAAGGTGGCGTGGATTTCCCAGTAGTCCCGACTGATGAATTTGCGGATCTGCTCTTCGCGCTCTACCACCACCGACAGCGTTGGTGTTTGTACCCGGCCCACGGTGGTCAGAAAGAAGCCGCCGTCGCGGCTATTGAAGGCGGTCATGGCGCGGGTACCGTTGATGCCCACCAGCCAGTCGGCCTCGGAGCGGCAACGTGCGGCGTCGGCCAGGGGTTGCATTTGCGCGTTGGTGCGCAACTGCTGAAAGCCATCGCGTATGGCTTGCGGTGTCATGCTCTGTAGCCACAGGCGAGAAACTGGCTTGCCCAGCGGTTTGGAACCTCCGGCATATTGCTCGATCAGGCGAAAGATCAGTTCACCTTCGCGGCCCGCGTCACAGGCGTTCACCAGTTGACCGATATCCTTGCGTTTGGCCAACCGCACCACGGCGTTCAGGCGCGTCTTGGTCTTGTCCACGGGTTTGAGATCGAAGTGCGGCGGGATCACCGGCAGGTTGGCAAAACTCCATTTGCCTCGTTTGACATCAAACTCCTCGGGTGCCTGAATCTCCACCAGGTGGCCCACGGCACTGGAGACTACATAGGTGTCACTCTCAAAGTACTCGTCGTGTTTTTCAAACTTTCCTGCGGTGGGAGTAAGCGCGCGCACGATGTCCTGCGCGACCGACGGTTTTTCTGCAATGACTAATGTTTTATTCATAACGGCTCTATTGACGAAATCTTCTGTTGTGGCCAGACCACTGAATTTGATCTGACTACAATCCGGTTCTCGCGTGCGCACACGCGCTCACACACGCAGGCACGCACATGCGCGCCCATACGATTCACCATACCAAATTTTTACGCTGTGGCAAAAACTGCTGAGAAATCTTCGAGCCGCCGGATCCAGGCCCGTCGTTCGGGTGTGCATGGAAAAGGTGTTTTCGCCGTGCAGGATATTTCCGAAGGTGAGACCATCATTGAATATGTGGGTGAGGTCATTAGCTGGCCAGAAGCACAAGCTCGCCATCCGCATGATCCACAGGATCCCAACCACACCTTCTATTTCCATATCGATGAAGACCATGTGATTGACGCCCTGTATGGCGGCAATTCCTCGCGCTGGATCAACCATTCCTGCGACGCCAATTGCGAGGCAGACGAAGTTGATGGGCGTGTCTTTATCAAAGCCTTGCGCAATATCAAGGCGGGTGAAGAGCTGAATTACGACTACGGCCTGATCATTGACGAGCGCTACACCAAGAAGCTCAAGGCTGAATATCCCTGCTGGTGTGGGGCCAAAAAATGCCGGGGCACCTTGCTTGCACCGAAGCGATGACTTTGCGTTGGCCTGCAGAAGCCATTTGGGAGGTGGTATCGCCGCTGTTGCCGGGGTTTACTGTCGAAATCCTGCCAGAGATTGATTCCACCAATACAGAGCTCATGCGCCGTGCGCGGGCGGGGCAGACGGAGCCTGTGCTCTTGGTGGCCGAGCGGCAGACGGCCGGTCGAGGTCGGTTGGGGCGCGAATGGAAAAGTGATGCGCAGGGTCGCGGTGAGACGCTGACTTTTTCTCTGGGTTTGCCCTTGGTGCCCGCTGATTGGTCTGGTCTGTCGCTGGCGGTTGGCTTGTCGGTGGCGCAGTCCTTGCATCCGCGGCTGAAGCTGAAATGGCCCAACGACATCTGGTTGGAGGACCGCAAACTCGCAGGCATCCTGATCGAAACGGCCAGCGTGGGCACGCAACGCTATGCGGTAATCGGCATCGGTATCAACATCGTGGCACCGACTGCGACCGATTTGCGTACCCCTCCTGCGGATTTGCGAGAGGTGTTGCCTGAGGTGCTGGCTCCGGATGTTCTGGCGCATTTGGTACCACCACTGATTCAGGCCTTGCAACGCTTTGAACAGTTTGGATTTACGCCCTTGGTGTCCGGATTTGCGGAGCGCGACTTGTTGTTGGGGCGTGAGGTGGTTTGCACCGACGGAACCACGGGCGTGGCCCGGGGCGTGAATGCCAGTGGTGCGCTGTTGCTGCATACTGTTAGCGGTCTTCAAAAAATTTCCAGTGCCGAGGTGAGCGTGCGTCCACAAACGAACCCTGCCTGTGCCAACTGAACCATGCTGCGACTCACGGTGTTAGTTTTGTTTTTGGCTAACGGGCTCTACCTGGCCTGGAGTCAGGGTTGGCTGCGCGCCTATGGCTTCGGACCGGCGCAGCAAACCGAGTCCCATCGGCTGGGGCAACAGATCAAGCCTGATGCAATCAGGCTCTTGTCTGCCGAAGACGAAAAGCGTTTGCAGGAAAAGGCGCGCGCAGAGCAGGCCGCTGCGGCGTTGTGAAAATCAGCTTGGTCAGGTCACGCTGTCTGATTCGCGGGTAAATCGGACGGTAAAACAAGCGCCGGGTGAGGGTTGACCGGGGCGGCAATCGTCCAGGGTGACGGTGGCCTGATGCTGACGCGCAATCTCGAGCACGATCGGGAGTCCCAGGCCCGAGCCGTCCGCTTCATTGCCCAAGGCCCTGTAAAAGGGCTGGAATACCAGTTCACGTTCTGCAACGGGGATGCCGGGGCCGGAGTCTTCTACCTGCAACACAAGTACCTGGCTGAAGGGGTCGTTCAATACGCGGGCAGTGATGACGCCAGGCTTGTCTGCATTGGACGGCGTGTAGTTGATGGCGTTGTCCACCAGGTTGCGTACCATTTCACGCAGCAACGTAGGATTGCCGGAAACCGTAACGCCTTCACTGCCAGGTTGGGCACCCTCGTAACCTACGTCGATATGCTTTTCCATGGCGCGGGGAACGCAGTCGCGAATCACATCCATGGTCAGTTTGGCGAAGTCGCAGGGTTGGTGGCTCAGAACGGATCCGCTGCTCTCGGCACGGGCGAGCGCTAGCAGTTGGTTGACCGTGTGCGTAGCCCGGATGCTGGAGCGCCCGATTTGTCGAAGTGACTGCTTCAGGTCTTCGGCGCTGCTGCCTTCCCGCTGTGCCAGGTCTGCCTGCATGCGCAGTCCGGCCAGCGGAGTCTTGAGCTGATGCGCCGCATCGGCCAGAAAGCGCTTTTGGGTGGCGATGGAGTCTTTTAGTCGCATCAGCAAGTCATTGACTGACGATACCAGCGGCACTACTTCCAGGGGCACGGCTTCGACTTCCAGAGGGCTCAAATCATCCGGGTCGCGCGCCCGAATGCGCTCCTCAAGGCGGTTCAGTGGCTTGATGGCCTGCACCAGTGCGAGCCACACCAGCAATACAGCCAGCGGCAGCACCACAAATTGCGGCAGCATGACGCCTTTGACAATTTCTGTGGCCAGCACGGACCGCTTGTCCATGGTTTCTGCCACCTGAACCAGCGCCGGCCGACCCATGGGGGGCTCCAGCCTGACCCACATGTAAGCCACCTTGAGCTGCGTTCCCTGAAACTCGGCGTCCCGCATGCGCACTTCTCCAGGGGATAGTTTGTCGTCTTCGGGCGGGATGGGAAGATTCTTTTCGCCGCCCAAAAACTCGCCGTTGGGGCCCATGACCTGGTAATAGACGGTGTCTGCGTCGTCGGCGCGAAGCAATTCCCGGGCAGGCAATGGCAGCACAAACTGGGCGCGGTTGTGATTCACCGTAATGAGCTGGGCCAGCGCGTTGACGTTGTATTCCAGCCCTCTGTCAAAGGGCTTGCCTGCAATGCCCTGGGCTACCAGCCAGGTGAGCACAAGACTGATGGGCCAAAGCAGCAAGAGCGGCGTGAGCATCCAGTCGAGGATTTCCCCGAACAAGGAGCGTTGCTCACGCTGGAAGATTTTCACCCTGGAATCTTCTCCAGGCAGTAGCCCAAACCACGCACCGTAGCGATACGGATCGGTCCCTTTTCGATTTTCTTGCGAAGACGGTGAATGTAGACCTCAATGGCGTTGTTGCTCACTTCTTCGCCCCACTCGCACAGGCGCTCGACCAACTGGTCTTTGCTGACCAGGCGGCCAGCGCGTTGCAACAACACTTCGAGCAAACCCAGTTCGCGGGCCGACAACTCCACCATCTTGCCGTCGATAGTGGCCACACGGCCTGCCTGGTCATAGATCAGCGGCCCGTGCTTGATGCTGCTGCTGGAGGCGCCCATACCGCGCCTTACCAAAGCGCGTACGCGGGCTTCGAGCTCTTGCAGGCTGAAGGGCTTCGCCATGTAGTCGTCTGCGCCGTAGTCCAGACCCTTGACACGCTCATCCACGCTGTCAGCAGCCGTGAGTATCAGCACCGGCAAAGAGGAGCCGCGTGCCCGCAACTTCTTCAGTACTTCGAGACCGTGCATCTTGGGCAGGCCCAGGTCAAGGATCAGCAGGTCGAACTCGGTATTTGTCATCAAGGCGGCATCGGCCTCGCTGCCGCTGGCCACATGGTCGACTGCGGCACCCGCGCTGCGCAGGGCGCGTAACAGGCCATCGGCCAGCACTTGATCGTCTTCAGCAATCAAAATTCGCATAGAGGTCTCCTCGTTTTTTCCACATTCTAGGCGCGACCTACTGCGAACAATATGCCTCCAGACCCAAAGTGATAACCGTGGACACCTCGGGGCTGGTTGCGGCGCGCATTTCTTCTTGTGCATTCGCCACGGCTTCTTTGTAGGCCGACAGCCAGGCGAGGCCAACGCCTGTGAAGCGTACTTTGCGTGCCCTTGCGTCTAGCGGGTCATCCTCCCGGGTCACCAGGCCCCAGGCCTCGCATTGATTGACCAGCGTGCCCATGGCCTGCTTGGTCATCCCGGCGCGGACTGCCAGATCGGTCAGTCTTGACCCCTCCAGTGCCAAATGACGGGTGATGTGAATGTGCGCTGCGCCGAGCTGCCTTCGCACCACCAGGTTGGACAGGCCCAAAGGAACCCCGGTGTCGCGGGCCATCAAGTCCATGACGCGGGAATCGAACCGCTCCAGCGCGAGGCGCAACCAGTGTCCCAGGTGGTTGTAGCGCCAGTGCGTGTCGGTAGCCAGGGATTCAGTCATTTGCAAATAGTAATGCAAACTGACTAAAAAATCTGTTTACCCAAACCAATAGATGACGGTAAACTACTGTTCAAGCATCCAGCCTGTAATTAATGCCAGATGCCATGAAAGCCCTAACTGTTTGATTTTTAAGGAGATTTCCATGGACGCACTTGTCAAGAACCCCAACAACACCAACGGTGGCAACAGCGAAAAAGCCAAGGCCCTGCAAGTGGCTTTGGCCCAGATCGAAAAGCAATTTGGCAAGGGCACCATCATGCGCCTGGGTGAAGGCGAGGTGATCGAAGACATCCAGGTGGTCTCCACAGGTTCTTTGGGCTTGGACATTGCGCTGGGCGTGGGTGGCTTGCCCCGCGGACGCGTGGTGGAGATTTACGGCCCCGAATCTAGCGGCAAAACCACACTGACCTTGCAGGTGATTGCAGAAATGCAAAAGCAGGGAGGCCAGTGCGCCTTTGTCGACGCAGAACATGCGCTCGATATCCAGTACGCCCAAAAGTTGGGAGTGAACCTGCAAGACCTGCTGATCAGCCAGCCTGATACGGGCGAGCAGGCTCTGGAAATTGTGGACAGCCTGGTGCGCTCCGGCGCGGTTGACTTGATCGTGGTCGACTCGGTTGCTGCTTTGACGCCCAAGGCCGAGTTGGAGGGGGAAATGGGGGACAGTCTGCCGGGCTTGCAGGCACGTTTGATGAGTCAGGCGCTGCGCAAACTCACTGCGCATATCAAGAAAACCAACTGCATGGTCATTTTCATCAACCAGATTCGCATGAAGATTGGCGTGATGTTCGGCTCCCCGGAGACGACCACTGGTGGCAACGCGCTCAAGTTCTATGCATCGGTTCGACTGGACATTCGCCGTACCGGCACCATCAAGAAGGGTGACGACGCCATTGGCAATGAAACCAAAGTCAAGGTTGTCAAAAACAAGGTCGCACCTCCGTTCAAGACAGCTGAGTTCGATATTTTGTTTGGCGAGGGCATCAGCCGCCACGGTGAGATCATCGACATGGGCGTGAATGCGCACATCCTGGAGAAGTCGGGTGCCTGGTACGCTTACAACGGCGAAAAGATCGGCCAGGGCCGGGACAACGCCCGTGAGTTCCTGCGTGAAAACCCCGATCTCTCGATTGAAATTGAAAACAAGGTGCGCGATTCCTTGGGCATCCCGCTACTGCCTGTGGCGGAAGTGGAAGTCAAAGGCAAGTCCAAGAAGGCCGACAAAGCTGATAAGTCGGACAAGGCGGAATAAGGATCAAATTGCCTTCTAGCGCCCGTAATAATTGCACAAGCAGCCATCATTAGTGTAGCGATCGACAGATGGCGGGTGCACAAACGACATGGTTACAACTACTTTATCCCTGACCGGACGTGCCCTTCGCTTGCTCAGTGCGCGGGAGCATTCCCGCGCAGAGCTCGAGCGCAAGCTGGCGCAGTTTGAAGAAGAACCCGGAGCACTGGTCAAGGTCCTCGATGCCTTGCAAGCCAAGGACTTCATCAACGAAGGCCGGGTGGTGGACTCAGTAGTGCACCGGCGTGCAAGCAAGCTAGGTGCTTCTCGCATCAAGCAAGAGCTGCAAGCCAAGGGCCTGGAACCGCAAGCCGTTGCAGAGGCGGTTCAGGCCTTACGAGCCAGTGAACTGGATCGGGCCCGCGATGTATGGCGCAAAAAATTTGGCCAGCAGCCTGTGGATGCTGCCGAGCGGGCGAAGCAAATGCGTTTTCTGGCCAGCCGTGGTTTTGGCGGCGACACCATCCACAAGGTGGTGTCAGGTAGTGGTGAGGACTGAGGTCCAAGCGTAGAAGGGGCAAGGCCCCGGCCCGATTTGTGCGTACCCGCACCATGAGGGCCGGGGCCTTGCCCCTTCTACGCGTACGAGTGAGGTAACTAAATCCCCAACATCAACTGAAGGTTCTGCACCGCTGCGCCACTGGCCCCTTTACCCAGATTGTCCAGACGGGCAATCAGCACAGCGTGGTTTGCCTCAGGATTGCCGAAAACCCGAAGCTCCATCTTGTTGGTATCGGCCAGGGCCACGGCATCAAGCTTCAGGTCCGGTGTTGCGGGCTCCACCGTGACCCAAGTGCTGCTGGCATAGTGTTTTGCCAGCGCATTGTGCAGATCCTGCGCTGTCGGTTTGCCAGGCAAGGTATCCAGATGCAGCGGTAGCTGAACCAGCATGCCTTGCGCGAAATTGGCAACAGATGGCACAAACAGCGGGCGGCGGGTCAGACCGGTGTAGCGCATGATCTCCGGGATGTGTTTGTGTTGCAGCCCCAGGGCATACAGCTCCATGGCCGGAGCCTTACCAGCTTCGTAGGCCTCGATCATGGTGCGTCCGCCACCCGAGTAGCCGCTAACGGAAGGAAGACAGACAGGAAAATCTGCGGGCAATAAGCCTGCGTCCACCAGCGGTCGAATCAAGGCGATGGCACCAGTGGCATAGCAGCCGGGATTGGCCACTCGCCGGGCCGACCGGATAGCTTCTTGTTGGCCTGCTGCCAACTCAGGAAAGCCATAGACCCAGCCTTGCATGGTGCGGTGCGCTGTGGATGCATCAATCACTTTGGGGCCGACTCCGCCACTAGCGGCCGTCAATGCGTCAATCATTGCTACTGATTCAATAGCGGCATCGTCGTGCAGGCACAGCACCACCAAATCCGCCTGGGCCATCAGATCTCGTTTGGCGTTGGCGTCCTTGCGAAGTGCAGGGTCGATGCTCAGCAGGGCAATGCCAGGCATCGCCTGCAAGCGCTCGCGGATTTGCAAACCAGTGGTTCCGGCTTCGCCGTCGATAAATATTTTTTTCATGGAATAGGTAAAAAGGGAGGTGAGGCCCTTGTAAGGCTCGCACAAGCTTGGCGCGTTTGCCCATGATACATTTCCAAGCTGATGTGTCCAGTGCCATCGATGAGCCGGTATTGCCGTGCAATTGATGGTGAAATTTGTCCAGTCCAGAGAGAGACGTCATGAAGATTCACGAGTACCAAGGCAAGGAAATCTTGCGTCAATTCGGTGTGCCAGTGCCTCGCGGCATTCCCGCCTTCACGGTCCAGGAGGCGGTGGAAGCTGCCCAGAAGCTTGGCGGCCCAGTCTGGGTGGTCAAGGCGCAGATCCACGCTGGTGGGCGTGGAAAGGGCGGCGGCGTCAAGGTTGCGAAGACCATCGAAGATGTCAAACGCATCGCTGGCGAAATCCTGGGCATGCAGCTCAAGACCCACCAAACCGGCCCCGAAGGTCAAAAAGTGCGTCGCCTCTACATCGAAGACGGTGCGGACATTCAAAAAGAATATTACGTGTCGGTCGTAACCGATCGTGCTTCGCAAAAAGTGGCGTTCATCGCTTCCAGCGAAGGCGGTATGGACATCGAGGAAGTGGCCCACTCCACTCCTGAAAAGATCATCACCGAGTTCATCGACCCGCTAACCGGCCTGGGTGATGCGCAAGCCAAGAAGATCGCAGATGCCATCGGCATGCCGGCTGACTCCACCGCACAAGCCGTGGACATTTTCCAGAAGCTCTACAAGTGCTACATGGACACCGACGCAGCTTTGGTCGAAATCAACCCGCTGAACCGCGACAGCAAGGGCAATGTGATTGCTCTGGACGCCAAATTCAACTTTGACTCCAACGCATTGTTCCGCCACCCAGAAGTCGTGGCTTACCGCGATTTGGACGAAGAAGATCCTGCCGAAGTGGAAGCCTCCAAGTTCGACCTGGCCTACATCAGCCTGGATGGCAACATCGGCTGCCTGGTCAACGGCGCCGGACTGGCCATGGCCACCATGGACACCATCAAGCTGTTTGGCGCTGAGCCCGCCAACTTCCTGGACGTGGGCGGCGGTGCCACCCCCGAGAAGGTGACTGAAGCTTTCAAGATCATGCTGAAGAACCCCAAGGTCAAGGCCATTTTGGTCAATATCTTCGGCGGCATCATGAAGTGCGACACCATTGCCACAGGCGTGATTACTGCCTGTAAGGCCGTGAACCTGTCTGTGCCTCTGGTGGTGCGCATGAAAGGCACCAACGAAGACCTGGGCAAGAAGATGCTGGCTGAAAGCGGCCTGCCCATCATCAGCGCAGACTCCATGGCCGAAGCGGCCCAGAAAATTGTTGCAGCGGTTTCAAAATGATTTTGTGGGACAGACCGCAGACTGCGCAGCAGGCCAGCTCTGTCCCCAACTGAACAGGATCTAACTATGTCTATCTTCATCAATAAAGACACCAAGGTCATTACCCAAGGCATTACCGGTAAAACCGGTCAGTTCCATACTGAAAAGTGCCAGGAATACGCCAATGGCAAGAACTGCTTTGTGGCGGGCGTAAACCCCAAGAAGGCTGGCGAGTCCATCTTCAATATCCCAATCTTCTCTTCCGTCAAGGAAGCTGCGTCCAATACCGGTGCCACTGTATCGGTAATTTACGTACCTCCGGCTGGCGCTGCTGCGGCGATCTGGGAAGCCGTTGAAGCGGACCTGGATTTGGCGATTTGCATTACCGAAGGCATTCCGGTCAAGGACATGCTGGAAGTGCGTAATCGCATGAAAGCCAAGGAAGCCGCTGGGGGCAAAAAGACGCTGTTGCTGGGCCCGAACTGCCCTGGTCTGATCACCCCTGAAGAAATCAAGATCGGCATCATGCCCGGGCATATTCACCGCAAGGGACGTATCGGCGTGGTTTCTCGTTCGGGTACCCTGACGTATGAAGCGGTGGCGCAACTGACCGAAATTGGTCTGGGTCAGTCTTCTGCCGTCGGCATTGGTGGCGACCCCATTAACGGCCTGAAGCACATTGACGTGATGCGCGCCTTCAATGACGATCCTGATACCGATGCGGTGATCATGATCGGTGAAAATGGTGGTCCGGACGAAGCTGAAGCGGCCCGCTGGTGCAAGCTCAATATGAAGAAGCCTATTGTTGGATTTATCGCGGGCGTGACCGCTCCTGCGGGTAAGCGCATGGGCCACGCCGGTGCCTTGATCTCCGGTGGTGCTGATACGGCAGATGCCAAGCTGGCGGTGATGGAGGAGTGTGGCTTCAAAGTGACACGCAACCCATCTGAAATGGCCAAGCTGCTTAAAGCCTTGCTGTAAATACAATAGCGGTTCGCGAGACCCTCGCAGGGTTTTCGGTTCTGCAGCATCCTGAATGCCCAAACCGTGCGGTTTGGGCATTTTTTTTGAATGGTGGTGCGCGTATGCGCTGGTGGACTGCGCTGATTTTGGCTTTTGCCGCGGTGGCATGCGTCGCGGTTACGCTTTGGCGAAAGAGAAAACCCGCGCCAAGTGCAGCGAAGTTAGTCGGCGCGCCAGACACGGCGGACCACATGATGGGCCTGGCTTTGCAAGGCCAGGGGCAGCTGGACATGGCGTTTGAGAGATTTCGCCGTGCTCCGGTCAGTGGGGCCATCCTGGACAATCTCTATGCCTTGGCCCACGATTTCGTGACCAAAAATCAGCCTGGCCAAGCGCTGGCCGTTTACTGCTACATTGCCCAGCATGATGCGGACTACAAAGATGTTCGGCAGAGGCTGGAGCAAATGGGCCTACCCGAAAGCAAGGCGCCGTTAAGCAAAGCCGAGACACTTCCCGAATTAGGCCGGTATCAGTTGGAAAAAGAGTTGGGAAAGGGTTCCATGGGTAAGGTGTACCGTGGCCGTGACCCCCAATTGGGCCGGACTGTGGCCATCAAGACACTGGCGCTGGACCACGAGTTCGACGCCACGGCGCTGGTAGATGTTCGCGAGCGTTTTTTCCGCGAGGCAGAAACCGCAGGACGCTTGCAGCATCCCAATATAGTGACAATCTACGATGCGGGCGAAACGAATGGATTGGCATTCATTGTGATGGAGCTGCTTTCTGGAAGTGATTTGACGGCCCATTGCAAGGAGGGTCAGTTGTTGCCTGTGCCCACGGCACTCCATATAGCTGCGCAGGTTGCCCGCGCGCTGGCCTATGCGCATCAGCACCAAGTAGTGCACCGCGATATCAAGCCTGCCAACATCATGTTTGATGCACATAGTGGTACGGTGAAGGTCATGGATTTCGGCATTGCAAGAATTACGGACACCAGCAA
This sequence comes from uncultured beta proteobacterium, assembly GCA_903954045.1. Taxonomy (GTDB): domain Bacteria; phylum Pseudomonadota; class Gammaproteobacteria; order Burkholderiales; family Burkholderiaceae_C; genus Allorhodoferax. The sequence continues at coordinate 12,478 of CAJBMJ010000135.1, forward strand.
AACGCGTACGGGCTTGGTACTTGGCACGCCCAGCTTTATGTCGCCAGAGCAACTCTCCGGGAAAAAAGTGGATGGTCGCTCGGACCTGTATTCGCTGGGAGTCACGTTGTTTCAATTGCTTACAGGCACTTTGCCGTTCAGGGGCGCTAACATGGCCGAACTGATGAAAAAAATTACCACTGAAGAAGCACCCGACATACGCACTTTGCGTCCGGAGTTGCCTGAAGGGTTGGCGAACCTGATCGCGCTTGCGCTGACTAAACGTCCGGAGCTCAGATACCAAAGTGGTTCTGAAATGGCGCAGGATTTGACTGCGTTGGGAACACGGTTTTCTACTGCAGGAGTTCCTGTCCTCGGTGCTAAATCGTTCACAGCGGATGACACCATGGAAAAGACTTTGGTGCTGGATGCAAGAAGCGGCGAACGTTCAGGCCGTCAAAGTCATTCATGATGTACCACTATTTTTCCGCTACCCACACCGGTAGAGTACGTACCAACAACGAAGACTCGGTCGTGTTTGACGAGGCAACCCACATTGCTGTTCTGGCAGACGGTATGGGGGGGTACAACGCCGGGGAAATTGCCAGCGGCATGGCCACTGCTTTCATTCAGTCAGAGTTAAGTCGCTGGCTATCTGAAGCAGGCGAACTGGCAACTTCCAATGAAGTTCGGTTGGCCATGGAAATCTGTGCCAATAACGCCAACCGGTCCATTCTCGGGGCTGCCAAAACCAATCCCAGCTATGCGGGTATGGGTACCACACTGGTCATGGGTATTTTTCGCCCGGAATCCGTGGTGGTTGGACACATTGGTGATTCTCGGTGTTACCGCATGCGGGACGGAATTTTCGAGCAGATTACCAAAGACCATTCTCTGCTCCAGGAGCAAATTGACGCGGGACTGGTTACGTTGGAAGACGCAGCTCACTCGCCTATCAAAAACCTGGTGACACGCGCTTTGGGTGTTGAAGAGGTGGCTCTGCTGGAAGTCAATGAACATTCTGTGCAAAAGGGCGACATTTTTCTGATGTGTTCCGATGGTTTGTCGGATATGGTGGAGGATGCGGCAATCGCTAAAATCATTGCTGAGGGTTCAGTCCCTGAACAAATCGCGCAGGAGTTGGTCAATGCGGCCAACAAAAATGGTGGCAGGGACAATATCTCGGTGCTGCTGGTGCAGGCAGTCGATCTGACGGAAAAGAGAAGCCTGTTTGCCAGGCTATTGGGAAAGTAAATGGCAATGTGGTTTCTGACAACAAAATGCAGTAGAAGGAGCGGGTCATGCCAAAAATGATCGTTTCGATGGATGAAGTGGTGATCAAAGAAGTGCAGATCACCAAGGACAGGACTTCACTGGGGCGTAGACCCTATAACGACATCGTCATTGATAACCTGGCTGTCAGTGGAGAGCATGCCGCCATTCACCTCAGTGGCGCGGATGTGTTTTTGGAAGACCTCAACAGCACCAATGGCACATACGTCAATGGCAAGACCATCAAGAAGCAACAGTTGCAGGATGGTGACCAGATAGAGGTGGGCAAATACAAAATACGTTTTGTCAGAGATGCTGCCCCATCCCAGGCGAGCGCTGCTGCTGCACCGGCATCACCGTCCGTAGGCTCCGGCGAGGCCGTTGGCTTGCACGCCAGAATCAAGGTGTTGAGCGGTGCTGCGTTGGGCAGAGAGGTGCCACTCACCAAAGTAGTAACCACGGTGGGTAAACCGGGGGTTGCGGTGGCTGCAATTACCAAACGAACACAAGGGTTCGTTGTCCACCATGTGGAAGGCGGGGGTGATCCTACCCTCAATGAAATTCCTTTTGGTTCGGATCCAGTTCCTCTAAAAAGTGGTGACGTCATTGAATTGGCGGGCACCCAGATGCAATTCCTGCTGAACTGAACTACATGCGATCCGGCAAGGAGTTCGCTGTATGAGTGCCGTTATGCCAACCGTCGGCGGGGCATCTGCCGAACTGGCATTTTTCGAGTCCCAGAAGCTGCCTTCGCAAAAGCGCGGCATGACCTTTGAGGCACTTTTCTACAGGCAGCTTCACCAGGTTACAGCCCGGATCCATGAAACAGAAAATCTGGATCAGATCATGCTGGAAGCCAGCCAGGACATTTGCAAACTTCTCAATGCAGACCGCCTGACCCTTTATGCAGTCAATGAGGATGGCACGGCCATCGTCTCCAAAATCAAGACAGGCCTCAATAGCAGTCGGGACCTCAAGCTACCCATTTCGCCCCAAAGTCTTGCGGGCTATGTGGCGTTCAGTAAAAAGGCATTGAACCTGGCGGATGTGTATGACGACGAGTCGCTGAAGAAAATCCACCCGTCTTTGAACTTCCTCAAGGAAGTCGACAAGCGCTCTGGCTATCGCACTCGCCAGATGCTGGTTGCCCCCATTTTGGAGGGAGATGTCTTGCACGGCGTTTTGCAGGTCATCAACAACAAGAGCGACGAGCCTTTCGGTGATCTGGAGCTCGACGGCGTTTCCGAGCTTTGCAAAACGCTGGCAACTGCCATCCGGCAACGTGTGCAAAAGGAAAATGAAGGTCCCCGGCGAAAGGCTACCAAGTACGATGGTTTGGTGGTTGATGGTTTGCTGACCGAAGAGGAGCTCAACCATTGCGTGCAGGACGCGCGCAACGGTGGGCATTCAGTCGAACATTTGCTGATGATTCAGTACAAGCTCAAGCCCGCCCAAATTGGTCCGGCTTTGGCCAAGTTTTTTGAGGTGCGTTACGAGCCCTTCCATGCGGGACGTATTCGTTCCGAAATGTTGCATGGACCGTTCAAACGTGAATTCCTGATCGAGCAGGGCTGGATCCCGTTGGAAGACTCTCCGGAGGGTCTGGTTATCTTGTGCAAGGACCCGGAAGCTGTGCGTGGCTCACGTGTGGTCCCTCAGGTTTTCCCGCGCCTGACCAAGTTTGACTACAGGGTTACCACCCACACGGAATTTGAAGAAACACTTGCGCAGTTGTTCGGTGCTGCTGCAGACGGAACCTCCATCGACGAATTGTTGGCGGGTATGGACGGTGGGCCCATTGACGATGGGTCTTCGGACGACTCTCTGGAGTCAGCCGCCGCAGACAATGAGCTGGTCAAGTTTGTCAACAAAGTCATCATCGACGCCTACAACCAGAAGGCATCCGATATTCATATTGAGCCCATGCCGGGCAAGTTCAAAACAGGTATCCGCTTTCGCATAGATGGCGGCCTGGTTCCCTATGTAGAGGTGCCCGCACACTTTCGACAGGCCATGGTGACCCGCCTCAAGATCATGTGCGACCTTGATATTTCAGAGCGCCGCAAGCCGCAAGACGGAAAAATCAAGTTTAAAAAATATGGCCCGCTGGACATTGAGCTGCGGGTTGCCACCATCCCTTCCGCGGGAGGGGTGGAAGACGTGGTGATGCGGATTCTGGCTGCAGGCGAGCCTATTCCATTGGAAAAATTGGGGCTGACCCCGCATAACAAATCACGGCTTGAAGCCACAGTGAGCAAGCCTTATGGACTGTTTTACGTGTGCGGGCCGACCGGCTCGGGCAAGACCACTACGCTGCACTCCATCCTCAAGTTTCTGAACACGCCGGACACCAAAATCTGGACCGCGGAAGACCCAGTGGAAATTACCCAAAAGGGTTTGCGCCAGGTACAGATCAACAAAAAGGCCGGTATTGACTTTGCGTTGATCATGCGTGCATTTTTGCGTGCAGACCCCGACATCATCATGGTGGGCGAATCCCGTGACAAAGAGACCGTCTCCATGGGTGTGGAAGCATCGCTCACCGGGCACTTGGTGTTCTCAACCCTGCACACCAACTCTGCGCCTGAGTCCATCACTCGCCTGATGGACATGGGCATGGACCCATTCAACTTTGCCGACGCGCTGCTGGGCATCCTGGCACAGCGGCTGGCGAGAAAGCTGTGTGACTGCAAAGCCGCCTATGTGCCTGATGCCGAAGAGCTGCGCTTGTTTACAGTTGAATATGTAGAAGAATTGCGTCATTCCAAAGCCTGGACTCAGGATTACGCAGGCGAAACCAAAAAACTGGTCGACCAGTGGATCACCACCTACGGTGAGAATGGCCAGATCAGACTTTACAAGGCTGTGGGTTGCGATAAATGCAACAAGACCGGCTATAAGGGCCGCATTGGCCTGCACGAGTTGCTCGTGGCCGATGACGGAATCAAAAAGCTCATCCAGGAGCGCTCGCGGGTCGCCGAGTTGTTCTCGGCCGCAGTAGAGGGTGGCATGCGTACCCTGAAGATGGACGGCATGGAAAAGATCATGATGGGTCTGACGGATCTGAAGATGGTGCGACAGGTTTGTATTAAGTGATGCAACGCAAACATTGCATTTATTGCCATTGCTCTTAAAATGCAATGAATGAGTAGCAAAAAAATTGCCTTAATGCTGACAGACATTGGCCAAGCCGTTCGCTTGGCGCGCAAATCACAAAAGCTCTCTCAAGCGCAGCTGGGCGAAAAGGCAGGCCTCTCGCGTATGCCCATCTATCGCATTGAGTCGGGCCATGACGTTTCTTTGCGCACTCTCTTGTCTATCCTTTCGGCCTTGCGAATGGGCGTGCAGCTACAGCCCTTGCCCCAAGGCATTCCTACTGCTGCGGACTTGCGGGATGCGTTTGCACATTTGCACGAGGAACTGGAGTGAATTGGCCCGAAAAGCTCAAAGAGCTTGAAATCCGGGCGATGGGTGAGCCTTGCGCTTCGCTTTACAAACAATCGGTCTATCAATTGATGTACAAGCCAGCTGCCGAGCGCTCTGTCGGTTTAGGCCTGCCCTTATCCCAACGCATGTTTCAAGACGGAGACCTGTTTGCAGCGCTCGACATGAATCTGCCAGAGGGGTATTTATTTGACCGGATTCTGGACCGATACCCCAAGTTTGCACTGTCAAAAATGCATTTGCTGGCGCTGATGGGAGCCGGAGGCATCGGTCGCCTGGAGTATTTGCTGCCTGGTGAACCGCCCCAATCACCACAAACCGCCCTATCCCGGAGTGAACTGCTCCAAGGTAAGCAAAGCCTCGCGCTGTTTGACGCATTGGTTGAAACTTACTTGGGTGCCGGCACCGCGCTTTCCGGCGTTCAGCCCAAGGTGATGGTGCCGGTGGCAGACAAGGGCATTGTCACAACCCCCAACGTGATCGTGAAAGCCGAAGGCCCGCGTTATCCGGGCTTGTGCGCCAACGAGTGGATGTGTCTGACAGCAGGCCGCTGCGCGGGTCTGCCTGTCCCAGACTTCGCCCTGTCGGCTGATGCCAAGCTTCTGGTGATTGACCGGTTTGACATAAAGCCGGACGGGAGCAGGCTGGGTTTTGAGGATATTGCCGCCGTCATGCAATTGCGTGTGCGTGACCGGTTGAGCAGTCGTAAATACATAGGAAGTTACGAGGATGTGGCCCAGGCTTTACAACTGGTGTGCACTGATGCGCCAACCGCCCTCCATCAGTTCTATGACTATCTGGTCTTGAGCGTGCTGCTGCGCAATGGCGATGCCCACCTGAAAAACTTTGGAGTCTTGTATGACGAATCAGCCCCCAACCTTTCTCCGAATGTTTGGCTTAGCCCTCTGTATGACCAAGTAACCACAACCATATATACCTACGAGCGGCCAGGCGGCATTGAGACAATCGACAACACCATGGCGCTCAAGCTACGACGGGGGCAGCGCAGTGGCGATAAGTCGGGAGCACGGGGCTACCCGCAGCGGCCCGAGTTGGAAGCTTTTGGCCGGGAGGTGTGTGGAGTGCAAAACCCTGCAGTCGTTATTGCAAGGGTAAGCCAGGGCATGAGCGATGCACTGCAGTTGGCACGTGCACATGCCAGCATTGCAAGCGAACTGCTGCAGTCGATTCAATCGGTGTGGGACGCTACGAGGCTAGGGTACTGAACAGCCTTGCTGGGAACAAAATATGTATCGCGACTGACAAAAATGTCACCGAATTTAACTTGGTGATGTCTTGGAAACTTTATTGCGCAATAGTTGGCGTTTTGAGGGCTCAAAACTCGCAAATAGCCGTATAAACTGTGTGGCACGGAACCTGCTGGTTTGTGGGCTCCTGTTCATATCAACTTAAGGAGTTTCAAATGAAGCGTTCTATTCAAAAGGGTTTTACCCTGATCGAACTGATGATCGTTGTCGCGATCATTGGTATTTTGGCGGCTGTTGCGCTGCCTGCCTATCAGGACTATACGGTTCGTGCAAAAGTGTCTGAGTTGATGCTTTCCGCGAGTGCGGCCCGCACTTGCATTACAGAAGCTTATCAATCAGTCGGTGGTTCAGCAGTGCCGACATCGGTTGGAGCGGATTGTTCAATAGCTGTCATGGGTAAAGTCGTTGGCGCAACTGTTGGCACCGCAGGGATTGTGACTGTGACAGGATCGACTGCGACAACGTCCGTCGGCCAGGCTGTAACCGTCACCTTGACGCCAACGGTTTCCTCTGCAGCCGGTTCGTTGGTTTGGGCTTGCAGCGGCTCACCGGTAAAATACGTGCCTGGATCTTGCCGCGGATAACCTGTTTGTTGACCACCAATTAAGCCCCTTACGAGGGGCTTAATTTTTGTACTCCCAATACTTCTATGAGATTACTTCGATTTTTCAATCATTCTGAAATCAAAGAATGTGCACGGGATTTAGCTCGAAGGCTAGCTGTTGAAATACCGCCCAAAATGGTTGATCAACATCGCAAACTGCTTTCAGTCAACAAGCTCACTAGGGTGCTTGAACGAGCTTATGAGGAAGCTTCTGACTATCAGAAAAAAAATGGACTAGGTTTCATCAAGCGTGCAATATTTGCGAATACCTTTCGATGGGAATTAAAAAGTAGTGGCTATTCAGAAGAATTCATAACAATGGCTACTGAAGGGCTTGTTGTAAAGCTTTCAAAAAAATAGGTTTATGGAAGCAAAGGAAGAAGTTATTGAATTTTGTAAGGGATAGACCTCGTCAATTTACTTGCCAGTATGTTCTACAAGTTCATCCAGCAGTTCACACAAAGAGCAAAGCTCTTTTTACGTTTGGAAACGGGCCCAAATGTAAATTTAGATGAAGCCAATCGATTAATGGCGATGGGTGATAAAAGGGCTGCAATTGTGATATTGCGAAAGCACCTCGAATCCAACCCATACGACGTCAGCGTACTTAACAACCTCGGTGCGTGCCTTGCTGATATTGGTAATCTGGCTGAGGCAGAATTAACTTTCGAACTCGCGTTTTCACTGGACGATAGCTACATTCCAGCAGTGGTAAATCACGGGAAGATGCTGATTGACCGGCAAAGAAGTTATGAGGGAATGCAGTCGCTAAGACAAGCAAAGATTTGCGAGCCCTATTCTTCGCATGTGGATACAGCGTATGCGAGTCTTTTGTTTGCCAGGGGCGATGCAAGTAATGCAAAGCAATTTAAGTTACGAGCATGGCTTGCTGATTTCGATAATTTGCGGACTGCAAATTGTTATCTGTTCTACAGCAGTTATGCGGATCTCGACGAAGGCAACTTAGCCGCGGAACATCGTTTTTGGGCAGAAACTACTCGCCGAATTGAATTGGGTAGTGGTTCGGCACTCAAAGCATCAAAGGCAATAACATTGCCAGAGGTATCGTTGGGTGTAAAAAAAATCCGTATTGGCTATTGGTCACCAGATTTTCACAATCATTCAATTAGATATTTTTTTCGCCCTCTTTTAGAGGGTCACGACCTCAACAAGTTCGAAATATTTATTTATCATGATTTTCTGCAATCTGACGAGCAAACAGAATTAATAAAGGCAATAACACCAAACTTTTTCCAAGTTTTTGCAATGACAGATGCAGATTTACATGATTTGGTTTTGTCACACGATCTAGATATTTTTGTTGAATTGGCAGGACATTCCTCTCATAATCGATTGCCGCTTTTGCAGAACAGATTTGGAGAAGTGCAAATTACAGCGTTGGGTTATCCTCCAACTACGGGGCTTTCCACCATCGACGCTAAATTGCTGGATCGCCACATTTGCACAGAAAATAGTGCCCGCTATTATTCTGAATCGCCGCTAGTCATGCCTTCTTCGTTTTGGTGTTTCAATCCTATGGAAGAGGCGCTCATAGCGCCAGAGCCACCAGCGACGCGAAATGGTTTTGTAACATTTGCTTGCGTCGGAAATATTGCCAAAATCAACTCCAGAATGCTGATTGTGTGGAAGACAATTCTGGAGCGCGTCGAAAATAGTAGACTGTTAATACGTGCAATCAATTTTAATGATAAGGCTGCAGAAGATGCCATTCGAATTGAGCTAGATAATGCTGGTATCAGTGTTGCTCGTGTTGACTTGCGGAAGCCTGAAGCTGGCCCAGCATTCTTTGGGTCGTACAACGAGATAGATATTGTTTTGGACACGTTCCCCTTCAATGGCGGCACCACTACTTGCTTTGCCACCTATATGGGCGTTCCGGTTATTAGTTTGTCGGGAGCTTCGTTGGTCAGTCGTATGGGACTTTCTATATTATCCAACCTGTTTGTCCAGCATTTGGCGGTAACGAGCGAAGATGCATATATTGATTGCGCGGTTAAGCTGGCACAAGACATTCCCTATTTAAGGCAATTCCGACAAGAGGTTCGCGCTAGGTATGAGAATTCATGTCTGGGTAACGGCAGACTTTTTGCACATGAATTTGAATCGGCCTGCATTGATCTACTCAAAAAGAAACAGTCTGGCGTGTGGAGCTATAAACATGAGATATCCCTTCTGCCTGCAGAGGAAATTGTTCGACGCGCTTATGCGGTGTTGAATCACGGACAAGCTGAAGCTGCACACCGTATTTTGGCGCACTGTTTAGAGCATTATCCTGATTGTGGCGGCGCACATCTGCTTATTGCACAGCAATGGACCGGAGAAGATCGATTTCAAGACGCAATCAATTACTTGAAAGAAAGGGTGGACAGATTTACGCATGTCGAGCAGCAGGCTGCATTAATTTATATGGCTCGACTATATTTGCTTTTAGATTCTCCAGTGAATGCAAGTCAAATGCTGGAACGCATCTCGAGAAGTCATGTGGATGACATATTTGATCAGTTACAAGTAAAGCTCTACGAAGCTTGTTGTGCAAGTTCAACAGTAACGACTGGTCCGGTCGCTTACCCACCTACTGTAGCTAAGCGGATAAAGATAATAATACCTTGCAATGAGGCCGGTCATTTCGATGCAATGCAGAAGCAGATAAATACTTACTCAGAAAGCCCCGTTGATTGGACGCTAATCTATCAGCGTTGCGATGAATTTTCGAGAATTGACGAATATATAAATGCAGTGAACGACATTGAAACAGATGTTGTGCTCATAATTCAGAAGAATGTTGAAATTTATAATCCCAGATTTTTTTATGACGTAGTCGATGCGCTCAAGAGTTTTGATTTGATTGGAATTGCTGGCGCAACCAGATGGCAACGGCTTGACTGGCGTGATGACGATTTTAATTACAAGTGCGCTGGTTACTGTATAGAGTCTTCTGAAAGGGCTGGGCATGTCGAAATACAGTGGCAAGGTGTTGACCGCAGTAAGGTTGTTGATAATATGTCAGTATTGGACGGTAGTTTGCTTGCCTTAGTACCACAGCGTTTGGGAGGAGTCAATTTCGATAAAGAATTGCTTGGGGCCGATTTGTTGTTGGAAGAGGACTGGTCTCATACTGCATTTCGAAGTGGCAAACGGCTGGCAGTGAACAGTAATCTCGGAGTACTCATTCGCTCGCCAGAGCAATCAGAACCGCGCAGTCGTGCGCTTGGGCGCACGCAAATAGTAGAAAAATATAAATTTGATGTGTTTTCAACTATTAAAAAAGATTCTATGTTTGTGTCAGCACCGGTGGCCAGCGTTTCTGAAGCCTTTATGGTCTGTAATGAATTTCTGGAGATGCTCAGATGAAAACTGTATTGCACGTTGGTTGTGGTGGAAATGATATACGTAGCCTACCGATCCTGTTTCAGGACGGCGAATGGGAAGAAATTCGCTACGATATTGACCCTGCAGCGCTTCCAGATGTAGTTGGTCGATTGCAGGATATGTCCCTTTTAGAAGACGGTACTATTGATGCAATTTTTTCTTCGCATAATATTGAACATGTCTGGGCGTTCGAGGTGCCTGGGGTGCTGTCGGAATTTCGGCGTATCTTAAAGTCTGAGGGTTTCGCACTCATTTTGTGCCCCGACGTTGTATCTGTTGCACAGGCCATCATCCACGGGTATCTTGAAGAGACAGTTTACGAGTCACCGGCTGGGCCTATCACTGCGATGGATATTCTGTATGGCTATCACGCTTCTATAAAGGAGGGCAATTACTTTATGGCGCACAAAACAGCGTTTACAGCCGACACATTGGCCAGACATTTGGACATTGCTGGCTTTGCTAGTTCACTAATTGCGCGAGATAAGTTGCTTGGTCTCCACGCTCTTGCGTTTCCGACGGTTTTGAGTAAGGACGCCGCAGAGGCAATTGCCAGCAGATTGCAGCCACCAGTTGACGCATTGATTGAAGTGTGTTCCTACGGGATAGGAAGCACATGAATCCGATGCTTTGCGTTGAATTTCTTCAAAGATAGTGTTGAGCAATACTTGTCATAAAGGTTAGAGCGTGATTGCATACCAAGCATTAAGAACTGAAAGTTTTCAGGATTTCCACTTTTCAAAGTATCGCTCGTGGCATTCCTGCCAGGCAGGATTTCCGAATGCACCGGCGCTTTGGTGTGTCAATTCAATTGGCCAAGTACCAAGGCTTAGTCCAATACGGGATGCGCAACGACAAAAATCCATATCGTAAAAGTGGAATTTGAATCGCTCGTCGAAAAGTAGGTGTGAACGGTGCACCACTTCGCTGCGTATGGCCAAAAAGGCGCCATCGAGTAATTTGCATGATTCAGGTGTTGGGCCGTACAGAGAGCGCTGACCTTTTCGGAGTTGCCCGTGCCCTATCGACCCGGATAGAGTTCCCTTGTCCCATACGAACTTTCCATCTTCTATTTTGCTGAAAAGCCATGCGGGTTGATTCGGAACGATTCGAGTATTACCAGCAACACCAATTATGTCAAAGTGGTTAAGTGCAAACAAAACCTTTTTAAACCACTCAGAGTCATCTAACCAGATATCGTCGTGAACGAAAATAAATACATCTGGCCGAAGAGTTTCACGTAAATGCAGGTTATAGATATGCGACAGTCCGTTAGTGTTTTCAAATTCAATTGAAAATGAAATATCTGTATTATTTAGCCAAGGTTTTAAGCTACATCCTAATGCGGAATTGCGCCAGAAATCTTTTTCAGTCAACCGCGTCGCACTAACAATGCGTACGGTTTGGAGCGGTTTATCGTTCCGCACTTGCTGAATTACTTTTCCAAGCAAACCATTTCTAAATCGGTTTCGTAGAGTGTTTTGTAGCCAAACAAGCGGTTTCATTGGTGCGCTAAGTTATTGTTGCTTATTATTCCTGACGTGCCTTGCGACCTACAAGCACATATTGAAGGGGTAAACCTTGTTGAATTAGAACATCAGGGTCCACACCTAGGCTCCTTGCGAGAGGCTCTAAGTCTTCTAAATATGGGAGTCCCTGCTCCGGTGAAAACACTCGACTTAATACGCGTTCGACAGTGAGACCGGCACGCTCAAGCAGTTGAACCATATCTCTTAGCGCAAACCAGCGGATATGTGTCCGGTCAAATAAGCCCGAATCTGACTGAGGCCAACTTCCCAATACTAGTTGGACGAATACGCTCCAATGCTGGACGTTGGGAATACACACAAGCGCAGAACCACCAGGGACAAGACGCATGGCAGCTTGATCAATAGCGCTTTGCGGGTCATACAGGTGCTCAAGCACATCGCCAAAGATAACGTGGTCAAAACTATTCATCGGCAATGCAGTCTGGAATTCATCATCTTCAGTCCACTTAGCCAAGAGATCAAGATTCCGATGGAGACCTACATCAAGCACATCTCTAGCGTATTGAAGCTGATCGGCCTGGAGCTCGACCCCAACGTAATGAATATTCGGCAGTCGAGCGCGAATAGCACGCGCAAGAGCTCCCGCTCCACAACCGAACTCACAAATCCGTTTAGCCGAAGGCTCTACCGTATCCACTAGTGTTTGATTTACGTTGTCGTAATATGCCATTGCATGCTTAATTCTTCGCCGTTAGAAAAATCCTGGCGCTTAGTTTGCGTTTCTTCCGACTCCGGGTACTCGGCAATGTTGTGCGCGGTGTACATATCAGCTTGGTCCATCGCACACTTCGTTCCCAGAGCGACGTCATCATAGTCCGGTGGTTCGGCCCGTTACGGTGCGGTGCATTCGCTTCTCTCGGCCCCAACACCTCGGTTTTGCAAAGCTTGCTGGCATGGGTCAGTCTGGCTGTGTGGTGGCTGGACGGTCATTCTGGACCCTGACAGCACGGAAGTTCTGGCCTTTATTCCGCTGGACTCATTCTGAGTCCACCTCAGCAAACATCACCCCCACACTGATCTCAAGCCCCACGCTGGCCAGCATCACCGTTTCGTCCCGTTTAAAGGGATGCAGCACCCAAAACCCGTCCGCACCCTTGCGATAAACATCGGTGGTGCGGGTGTCCAGGTCAATCAGCGCGTACTCTTCCAGGTTAGGCAGGTTGCGGTAGTGGCTGAATTTGAGGCCCCTGTCATAGGCGGCAGTGCTGGGCGACAACACTTCAACAATCAGTTTGGGGTCGGATTTGACCAGGCTGCTGGCTTGGTCCAGCGGGCTGCAGGTTACCAAGATGTCCGGGTAAAAATAACTGTCAGCGGCTGCAACGTGCAGACGCATGTCACTCATAAAGGTGCGGCAGGGGC
>CAJBMJ010000136.1 GCA_903954045.1 uncultured beta proteobacterium
AGCGTGGGCTGGCCGTGACCTTTCCTGGCGAAGTGGGCGTGGTGCTCGGGCTGGACATCGACATGGTGTTGCAGCAAGACCCGTTTGACTGGGCAGCCCCGCGATAGTTGTACGGACCACCGGCATGCGCGCACTGCAACTTTATGCTGGCCCCGGGGCACGGGCCGCGATCGCCAAAAACGGTTTGCAGGCGGGTGATATCTGCACCATTCCTGCCGCGGCGGGTGGGCCCAAAGGTCTGTTACTGGGCCCCCTGGACCGCTTCATTTTTGGCACCTGGTTGCCGCAATCCGGGCAACCCATTGATCTGGTGGGCGCCTCCATTGGGGCCTGGCGCATGTCCACTGCCTGCCTGAATGATCCGGTAGCCGCACTGAACCGACTCGAGCACGACTATGTGCACCAGCACTACGAGTTGCCGCCAGGGCAGAAAAAAGTGTCTGCTGCGTTGGTGAGTGAGGTGTTTGGCAAGAATCTGAGCGCTTTTTATGACCAACGGGTGCCTGAGGTGCTCAATCACCCGCGGTTTCGCTTGCATGTCCTCACCTCACGTGGACGGCATATGCTGCACACCGAACGGGGGTTGCGCACCGCAGCAGGGTACCTCGGTGCTTTTTTGACCAACGCGGTGCATCGCCGGGCCATGGGCGCCTGGCTGGAGAGGGTGGTTTTCTCGGCCAAGCAGGCCCCCTTGCCCTTTGGCACCCAGGACTACCGCACCCGCCAGGTGGCGCTCACGGAGGCCAACTTCAATTTGGCATTGCAGGCCAGTTGCTCAATACCGTTCGTCCTGAAGGCCGTTCACAACATCCCTGGCGCACCGGCCGGAGCCTATTGGGACGGCGGCATCACCGATTACCACCTGCATCTGAACTACCCCGGGGCCAAAGTTGCTATAAAAACAGAAGCGGCTGATGCAGAGGGTACAAGCGCTGGCGGCCAAAATGGCATTGTTTTGTACCCCCATTTCCAGAAAAACATCGTGCCCGGCTGGCTCGACAAGTCATTGAAGTGGCGCCACGGTTCCACGGCCTTTCTGGACACCATGCTGGTACTGGCTCCACGACCTGAGTGGGTTCGAACCCTGCCCAACGCCAAGATTCCCGACCGCACCGACTTCACCCACTATGGCAACGACCTCGCAGGGCGCGTCAAGGCCTGGACAGCGGCTTGCAGTGCCAGCCAACAACTGGCAGATGAATTTGCCCAGTGGCTGCAGCGCCCGGACCCGGCGCTGGTACAGCCGCTCTAAACCCAAATTGATCCGTTACATCGATTGCTCCAGCATCGCACGGTAGTCGTCTTCAGTAGCAATGCGGGGATTGGTCTTGTGACAATGGTCGGCCATGGCGCCCTTGATCACGGCATCAAACTGCGAGGATGTGACGTTCATTTCACTCAGGCCTTTGGGCAGGCCCAGCCGGGCATTCATATCTTTGATGGCATCGCCCATGTTGCTGCCATTCGGTAGGCCCATGGCGTGTGCCATGCGCTCCAGGCGCTGGTCTTTGTGCATTGATTCAGCCTGTGCATTGAATGCAATCACGGCGGGCAGGAACATCGCATTCAAAGTTCCGTGGTGCAGGCGTGGGTCCACACCGCCCAAACTGTGGCTGAGCGAATGCACGCATCCCAGCCCTTTCTGGAAGGCCATTGCCCCTTGCATACTGGCGCTCATCATGTTCAGGCGGGCTTCGCGGTCGGAGCCATTCTGCGTGGCGCGTTCAATATGTGCCCACCCGCGTGTCAAGCCATCGAGCCCGATACCGTCAGCGGGTGGATTGAAGGCCGGTGCCATAAACGTTTCCATGCAGTGGGCAATGGCGTCCATGCCGGTGGCTGCGGTGAGTTTGGGCGGCAGGCCCAGCGTGAGTTCGGGATCACAAATGGCAGTTTTGGGAACCAGATGCCAGCTATGAAAGCCCAGTTTGCGATGGTCGTCCACGATCAGGATAGCCCCGCGCGCCACTTCGCTGCCGGTGCCGCTGGTTGTGGGTACTGCAATGATGGGAGCCACTCTGTCCGTAATGCGTGCAGAGCCGCCCTCAATGGTGGCGTATTGGGTAAGCGGCCCTTCGTGCGTCGCTGCAATGGCGACTCCCTTGGCGCAGTCAATGGCAGAGCCACCGCCCACGGCAATCAACCCGTCACAGGCGCCTGCCTTATAGGCCAGCACGGCGGCGCGCACCGCAGCCTCTGTAGGGTTGGAAGGGGTTTGGTCAAAAACACTGACAGGCACACCCGGCAAAGCGTCGAGCGCCTTCTGGAGCAGGCCTGCGGCTTTGACGCCCGGGTCGGTCACGATCAACGGTCGACTGATGCCTACACGCTCGCATTCACTTTTAAGCAGCCCAACGGCGCCGAAGTCAAACTGGATGTGTGTCACGTAGTAGATCAATGACATGTGATGTGCCGTGTAGGATGGTCAAAATGCCACTGTACCAAGAAGCCCTGTTTGCATGAGTCACCACCATTTCCATCACCGCAACGCCAAGGCATTG
>CAJBMJ010000137.1 GCA_903954045.1 uncultured beta proteobacterium
CCGATGCTTTAACCAATGCCACTGCCGCAATGGCAAAGCTGGAGAAAATGAATTCCGAGCTCGGTGGCGTCTTGGGCGTTAACGCTTCCTTTTCGGCTCTGAAGACCGCGTATCAGGCGTTGGCCCAGTCACCAGTGGCGCCCAACCCCGATAGCACCTTCGCCGCGCACACCGTAGTAATCGATGCTGCAATGGATTTGTTGGCCCACGTTGCCGACGGCTCGCAGCTATCTCTGGACCCGGAACTCGACACCTACCATTTGATGAACCTGGCTGTCATGCTGGGACAGCAGGAACTGGAGTCCCTGGCCCAATTGCGTGAACTGGGAACTCTGACATTGAGTACCAAAGACACCAAGGAGGCTCCATCCCACCGGGTGCGGGCCATGATCCAGGCGAGCTCGCTGATTGTTTATCTGGACAAGGGATTTGAGAATTCCTACAAACTGAGCGTAGAGACCTTTCCGGAAGTTGCCAAAGCCATGAACATGGCAGCGGTGGACAAGGCCCGGGAATCGTTTTTGGACGCTCTGGCCAAGCAAGTTCTGATTGACGCGCCGACGGCCGAAACCGGCGCCTTAGTGGCGTTGGGCAACGCGAGTTACGACACCCAGGCACGCCTTAACCAAATGGTAGAGGCCCGACTGACCGAGCGTCTGCAGTCGCGTATCCAGCGCCTTCAGAAATCGATCTTCCTGGAAATGCTGTTGAGTCTGGCGAGTGTCTGCTTCGCGCTCTACCTGATGCTGTCTTTTTACAGGGTGATGATGGGTGGCCTGAAAGAAGTCTCGGGTCACCTGAAGCAAATTACCGCTGGCAATCTCACCACAGCACCTAAGCCATGGGGTTCTGACGAAGCAGCACAACTCATGACCACCATGGGTGAGATGCAGAGCAGCCTCAGGCGAATGGCCAGCGCGGTGCTCGAGAGCGCTGCGGGCGTTCAAACAGCCAGCGAGGAGATTGCCTCGGCTTCGCAAGACTTGTCCAGACGCACCGAAGCAAGCGCATCCAGTTTGCAAGAAACATCCTCCAACATGGAGACGATTGCCCAAAACACCAAACACACGGTCACCATGGTGGGCGGCACCACCGCCATCGTGAGCGAAAACGCGGATGCCGCCACACGCGGGGCCGAGGTGATTCGTCAGGTGGTTGGCACCATGGAAGGCATACGCAACTCTTCGAACCAGATTGGCGAGATCATTGGTGTGATTGACGGCATCGCCTTCCAGACCAATATTCTGGCGCTCAATGCTGCCGTAGAGGCCGCCAGAGCAGGCGAGCAAGGACGGGGATTTGCAGTGGTCGCCTCAGAGGTGCGGGCATTGGCGGGCCGTTCGGCGGCGGCGGCCAAAGAGATCAAGACACTTATCTCCAAAAGCATCGCCCAGGTCGAGGCTGGCAACGAAGTCGTCAAGACTGCTGGCAGCACGATCGAGGTTATTGTGGTCAACGCCGATCAGGTCAACGCCCTGATGAAAGAAATTTCGGTCGCAACCCAGGAACAAGACAGAGGCGTAACGGCGGTTGAGTCCGCCATACACAACCTGGACCAAAGCATTCAGCAAAATGCGGCTTTGGTAGAACAAACCTCGGCATCGGCCAGCACCCTGGCTGAGCAAGCGCAGCGACTAGCCGAAGAGGTCAGTTTCTTTAAACTTCGCTAGGCCCATCGCCTGGGCCATCTGCCAGTTTGAGCCCTTTGGGAAGTGGGAATTTGACCGTTTCCTCAATTCCATTCATCTTGCGCACTGAAACCGCTCCCAAGGCCTTGATGCGGTCAATCACCGCAGTCACCAGCACTTCGGGGGCGGACGCACCGGCCGTCAACCCCACCCTCTGCCGACCTGCAAACCAGGTACTCTGTAACTCATCTGCGCTGTCTACCATGTAGCTTTCTGTGCCGAGTTTGCGAGCCACTTCGCGCAGGCGGTTGCTGTTCGAACTGGTGGGGCTTCCCACCACGATCACCACATCCACCTGCGGGCTCATTACCTTGACGGCATCCTGCCGGTTCTGGGTGGCGTAGCAAATGTCTTGCTGCTTGGGTTCACGCACGTTAGGAAAGCGTGCTTTCACGGCCGCTGCAATCACAGATGCATCGTCTACGCTGAGCGTGGTTTGGGTCACCACGGCCAGTTTTTCTGTTTGGCCGGGATGAACGTGCTCCACGTCAGCCACGTCTTCCACCAGATGGATGCCACTCTCCAACTGCCCCATGGTGCCTTCCACCTCAGGATGGCCCTTATGGCCGATCATGATGAACTCAAAGCCCTCCTTGTGCAGCTTGGCCACTTCCACGTGCACTTTGGTCACCAGGGGGCAGGTGGCATCGAACACCCGAAATCCCCGGGCCTGGGCTTCCAACTCAACCGATTTGGGCACGCCATGGGCAGAAAAAACCAGCGTAGCGCCCGCCGGTACTTCATCAAGCGCTTCAATAAAGATAGCACCCTTGACCTTTAAGTCATTGACCACATAGGTGTTATGAACGATTTCGTGACGCACGTAAATGGGCGCACCAAATTTCTGAAGTGCCCGCTCCACGATTTCAATGGCCCGGTCCACCCCTGCACAAAAGCCCCTTGGCTCGGCCAACAGAATTTCGGTCATAGCACTCCAATCAGTTGCACTTCAAACGTCACCGGCTGGCCCGCAAGGGGGTGATTGAAGTCAAACATCACAGCACCGTCGTCGCGCACTTGCAGTACCACGCCAGCAAACTGACCTTGCCCATCGGGCGTAGGGAATTGCACCACGTCACCCACGGTGTAAGTCTCCAGCGGGTCGCCCATCTGGGTGAGCACCTTGCGCGCAAGCCACTGTTGCATATCAGGGTTGCGCTCGCCAAAGGCCGCACCCGCAGGCAGCTCAAAAGTACTTCGGCCGCCCTCCTCCATTCCTATCAGGCACTGCTCCACAGCGGGCGAGAGTTCGCCGGTGCCCAGACTCAGGGTGGCAGGTTTGTCGTTAAACGTGTTGATGATGTCACCCGCCGGGCCGCTCAGGCGATAGTGCAGGGTCAAAAAGGAGCCCGCTTGAACACGGGGAAGGCTGGAGGTCATAGAAGTCCCGATAAACTGCCTCTATTGTAGAAAGCAGCAACGTTGCGCCCTCGCCCCTTCGTCTATGCCCCATTTTGCTGCGCACGGGCCTGAAGGGAAAAGGCGTTTTGCAAATGGCCGACGAACTGCTTCAACTTAAGAATATGTGTCGCAGGAGCAGGTATTGGCAAATGCCAGCTTAGGGGAAGCCTATTCCTTTTTTGGACCGCGACATCTCACCGGAAATCTGCGCCACGCTGCATCCGGCTTCCACGTAGCCACCCAGGCGGGTAACTCTTCGGGAGGCATCGCCCGGGCGACCCCGTAGCCCTGGGCCAGCTCGCAGCCCAACTCCAGCAACCGAGTGCCGTGGGCTACCGTTTCCACTCCTTCGGCAATCACCTCGCGTTTGAACGCGGCTGCCAGGCCGATGACGCCTTCCAGAATGGCCAGGTCATCGGGGTCGTCGAGCATGTCGCGCACAAAGCTCTGGTCAATCTTCAGTTGCTTGACGTGCAGGCGCTTGAGGTAGGTGAGCGATGAGTAGCCGGTGCCAAAGTCGTCCAGGGCAAATTTCACGCCGATTTGGGCGCAAGCCTCTATCACCTGCGACACCTGCGCCATGTCGGCCAGCGCGCTGGTCTCCAGCACTTCCAGCTCCAGGTCGGTCGGGCTGACGTGCGGGTGCGCCGCCAGAATGCCTTTCAGGCGCTCCACAAAATCGCCTTGCTGCAGTTGGCGCGCGCCGATGTTGACGCTGACACCCATATCGAGCCCGGCTTCACGCCACTGCTCGATCTGGCGCAACGCGGTGTCGATGACCCACTCGCCAATGGCAACGGCCAGCGGGTGGTCCTCGATCACGGGCAAGAATGTCGCTGGTGCCAGTAGGCCTTTTTCGGGATGCTGCCAGCGGATCAGCGCCTCGGCCCCTATGACCTGGCCGGTGCACATATTCACCTTGGGTTGGTAGTGCATCTCGCCCCGGGTTTCGTGGAGGCTGGTTAGTTAAAGTTAATCAGCTTTCTCTGTCTTCTGGGCAAGTTGGCCGTAGAGCATGCGCTGCTGGACAGCTTGTAGTCCCGCTTTTTTTATGGCCCACCGGCTATACAAGTTGTACAGTCGGCCTTTTGGTTAACAAGGTACGTTATGGTCGAAAAAACTTGGCAAGAATCTGCCGTGGTGTATGGGACAGAGGATATCCTTACCAGTTTGTGCAACTCGGTGACTCGGGTGCTGACCGTGGCCACCAACTCTGAGATCAATTACTCTGGCATGGTGCAGCGCATCACCAAGACC
>CAJBMJ010000138.1 GCA_903954045.1 uncultured beta proteobacterium
GACACACACACCACCCGCGTATGGACGCAGGTCAATTTCACCCAGATTTTTGACCGCACGCCCTTCGTCTTTACCCTGCCAACAGACGACGGCAATAATTCGGGCGCACACCGCATCCGAAACGTAACGACAACGGGCTTTCAGGTCATCACCGTAGAGCCCGGCCGGCTGGACGGTCGAGATGGCGAAGATGGGCCACACGTTGCAATGGGGTTGTCCTATCTCGCCATTGATTCCTGTCCAGGAGGGGCAGCACAATGCATCTTGACTCTGTCGAATGGTGACAAGTGGCAACTGGGCTTTGTCAATACCTCGCGGGCGCAGGCCTACGGCACCGACAAAACCAATGCCGCATTCTGGGAGCGGGTGAACTTCAACCCTGCGTTCTCTACTGCACCTGCAGTGCTGGCACAGGTTCAGACACTGAACAACGAAACCGGGATGTTCAACGCACCCGCCACCAACTGCCCCACCATTAATGGCGCCAACGGTCCATGCCCTTCTGTGCCCTGGCTGACCAGCGCAGTCAATGGCGTAACTGCAGCGCAAATGGACATTGCACTGGACCGGTCCGAAGCGCGCTGGGGCTCCATAACGCAGCCCGAAGTTGTGGCCTATCTGGCCGCCGCGCCCACCGCCGGGCGGGTGCAGTTTATCGATGGTGCGGGTAACGTGGTGAAGTACGAAATTATCCGCACCCCTGCGCAGTACTTCGGGTGGGGATCCACTAGTACTGGGGTCTTCTACACCCAGAATTTTTCATCGAGCTGGGCTCCAGACGTGCCCAAGGTTATTGCCTCGATGAACTCCCGCAACAACCTAGAAACTGCCGGCAACAACGCCACGGGCGACGGCGGTTGGCTGCGGCGGGAGGTGGAGACCGCCGCCAATCAGCAAATTCGTGTGCGCATGACGGTCGATGAAGTGCGCACCGGCACATTTAATTCAGACGGCGATCGCACCAAAGGTACTGCAGAAGTTGCCGGCATCTTCGCCTTTAACCGCGGCTTCGCTATCGACCCCGTCAAGCTCAACCAGATCCGCATCGTGCACGATGGTGCCGCCCAGTCATGCGTGGCGGAGACGATCGTCATCAAGGCCTGCGGCGATGCCGCCTGCAACGCAACCACGCTATATACCGGCGCCGTCACGGCAAACCTGACACCCAACAACGCCAGCGCCAGCTGGTCGGGTACGGGCGTGGTCGGCAGCACACTGGATTTTTCGGGTGGTTCCGGCGCGGCCAACCTGCGCTACAACGCTGCGGGCAGCATTACCCTTGGGTTGACCGCAACACCTGTGCCAACCAATGGTGTGGCCTGTTATACCCCGGCCGGCGTGGCAAGCAGCTGCACCATGACCGTCACTGCCTGCGCATCGCAGCTGGTTAATGCCTGTGAAGGGGCGTCCTGCAGTTGCACCAGTGCCAGCTGCGCGGCGAACTATGACCGGCTGTACACCAAGCTCCGGGGCAATACACTCAACTTCGGCTTGGTAGCGCTTACGCAGGTATCAGGGCAATATGTACTCGATAACGGGTTTAGTGGTACGGTGCAGGTTGACCTGGTGGCCAACCAAGGTGCGGGCGCCTGCCCCACGCCAACCAGCGTTGCCGGTTTACCCAGCAGCTCACAAAACATCACCTTTAGCGCCGGTCGGCCGGTATCCAGTGGCGTGTATAGCTATGCGGCGGCAAACAATGTGACACCCTACCGCAACTTGCGCCTGCGTTTTACCCAAGGAGGGGCGTCAACCTGCTCACTCGACAACTTTGCGATTCGCCCGCAGAGTTTTACGGTGACATCTTCCAACGCCACCAATAACCAGGTGACCGGAACGCCGATTTTTAAAGCGGGCGCCGACAATTTCAACCTGACCGCAACCGCGGTGGCGGGTTATGACGGCACGCCGCTAATCGACAACGCGCAGTTGGTTGGCACGCCAACGGCTGGCACGATCACTGGCGGCTTCGCCGCCGCTGCAGTGGTTACCGGCATCGCCACTGGCAACACCTTCACCTACAGCGAGGTCGGCAACCTGGGCTTGTCGGCCAATGCCGTTTATGACGATAGCTGGACAGCGGTCGATCAGCCGGGCGACTGCACCAATGACGCCTCCAATGCACTGGTGGGCGGCAAGTATGGCTGCAAGGTTGGTAGCACTGCGGTTGCGCAAACGACCGGCAGCAGCGGATTCGGGCGTTTTGTTCCCAACCATTTTGTCCTGTCGGGGGGCAGCGTAGCTGCGGCGAGCGGCACCTTTAGCTACATGGATCAATCGTTTGGTGTTGCCTTCACGCTGACAGCGGAAAAGCTTGGTGGCGGCACGACACAAAACTACGCTGGCAATTACGCCAAGCTCGACCCTGCCACTGCGGCGCTGTGGCCATCCACCACGTTGGGTGCGACCGGCTTTGCGCTGGGTGCGGTGAATGCTGGCCTCGATCTAAGCACACGCACCTCGGTGGTGGGAACGCCCACCGGCACCTGGGCCCTTGGTGCGGCGACTGTTGCGGCCAGCCTGAAATTCAGCCGCCCCACTACGCTCAGTGTCGACGCCACCTGGGGGCCGTATAACGCGCTGGACCTGGGTATTGCGCCGCGCGACAGTGATGCTATCCAACTTTTGCCCGCGGCACTGAATCTCGACGCCAGCTTACCCGCCGGATCGGAACGGCAAAAAATCCAGGCTACAAGCACCATTCAGCGATTGGGTCGAATACGCATACCCAATGCTTACGGCTCGGAACGCTTGCCATTGCCCATGGTCGCCACAGCCCAGTTTTACAACGGAACCGGTTGGGCCACCAACACGATAGACAACTCCACAACTTTCAATACGGCTCTATCCACAGCGGGTGGCAATCTGGTGGTTACGGTTCGTACGGGTTTGGGAGGCGGGGTCAGCGTGACTAGCCCAGGATCTACAGCCGTTGTAGCTGGTACGCGAACCATCACCCTGTCAGCACCCGGTGTCAGTGGCAGTGCTGATGTATCGCTCAACGCGCCCACCTATTTGCTCAACCCTCCGAGCTACCTTTTAAATACGCCTGCCTTGGCTACATTCGGCATCTACAAAAGCCCCCTCATCTACCGACGCGAAAATTATTGACCCAGCCCCCGCGCCAGTTGCGCCATTAGCTACTAAAATGAGAGCAAATCTTTTTATTCAAAGCTGTTCATGATGGATTCAACGCGCAATTTCTCCCGCCGGTCAAAGCGGTGTTTTAGCTAATCATGCGCTGGCCGTGGCGTCGCAAAGCTTCTCAAGACCAGCTGGTGCTGTCCTGGTCAGCGAAGACGCTCGCCTATGTGCACGCCCGCGCTGGCGATGATGGTGTATTTGCGATTCAGCACATGGGTGTGGAGCGCCAGGGTGCGGATTCCATGGACGACTTTGTGCGCCGCTTGCAGGCGCTGGGTTTGAAGGGGCGTGAGGCCAAGGTCATGCTAAGCCCCGAGCAGTACCAGTTTTTGCAAATTGAAGCACCTGCTGTGCCTCCTGAAGAGTTGCGCGCAGCGGCCCGTTTTCAAATTCGTGACATGGTGCAGTCCCATATTGATGACATTACTTTGGATGTGTTGCGTGTGGGTGACGGTCAGCAAAAGCAATCGCCCCAGTACCGACGCACAGTTTCAGCTATCCCCCGTGGGCTACGGTCATGCATCTGCGTGCCAGACTTGAGCGTCAAATGTGCCATTGGCCCCCGTCCCACTTGCGCAACCAGCTATGAATTCAGGAGTGACAAGGCTACCCGCTGACAGCAGAGAAAACCACAAAGCTGGATATAACCACAGTAACATCAGGCACCCAGCCCCTGCTGGCACTGCCCCATGCCCGCCACCGCACGCCCAACGCTACTGCATCTGCATGCGGGTGGGCCAGCGGGCTCCAAACCCAAGCTCTACAACCCGCGCCACCCTGAGCGCACCCTTTTCTACCAAACGATTGCCGAACACTTCGAGACCTGGCATGAACTCGCCAGTGCCGGCCAGTTCGACGGGCAGGGGGACCACCGCACCCCCAAGACATATGTTCGCCAGGCGTTTCGCAAATATCTGGAGTGCGGCATCTTTGCCCACGGGAGGAAGCCGGCCTGGCCAGACTGCTCAACCCCTGATGGGTTCGACCAGGGGTGCCGAGTTGCTACAAAAATGAGAGCTGCTTGCGCAATAAACACGAGGGCTAGAGGCTGATTTCGCTTGAAGTTTTCCTGGAAAACGTCCTTCGACACCGCGTAGGTCAGCTACAAGCGGGCATGGCAACGGTGAGAGTAGCGGCACTGGTTGGCTGCAGCCCAGTTGCGTCTGACGGACCTGCGTGGTGCGCCCATTGCTGCGGCCGTGGCGGCACGGTTCCCGCCAAGCGGGCTGGGTGGGGTCCTTGGGCGGGCGTTCGGATGTGCACATGAACCTGGTGCGCAACCACCACGCCAATGCCGAAGCCGCTTTGCGACGGGTGTTCCCACAGGCTACCAAGGTCGGGGTCGGCATTCTGCGGGAGGCCGGGTGGACCACACAGATTCCGAGTGTCCCCGAGGTAGCGGTGCCTCAGCCTGGACCAATTTACGCAGTGGAGGGATTTGCCGTGGATGAACACGATCTGACGGACGCGGGGTACGCACGGCTTTATGACCATCAAAATTTGCGTTTGGACCAACAACGCAAGTCTCACCCCAATCGGATACGATGGGAAGCCTAGCCCTGGACAGCTCAATGGATGCGATTACAACCGCCTACCTCTTCACCGCACTGGGTTTGTTGCTCAACGCAGCGGCGCTGGGCGTAAGTTGGCGCCTGAGACGCACTTTGCCGGGCACGCTTGCCTAGTATATTGGTGCACGGATAAGCCATTCAACCGCCCCAAGGCCAGTATCGCACCCTTGAGCAGCCACTAAGCCACGAAAGAACCCTCACGATGACTGACTCCATGACGAGGCCTCACCTAAGTGCGCCTGACGACAGGGTCATTTGCGGTGGACTGCGCAGGCCTACCCCGCAGCGCATCAAAATTGCCGCTTTGCTCAGTCACCAACTGATGCGCTGATCGACCTCATAGACGGGTGCCGGTTGCGCTGCCAGATCCCA
>CAJBMJ010000139.1 GCA_903954045.1 uncultured beta proteobacterium
GCCAGCCTACTTGGCGCGGCAATTTTTGAGCAAAAAAAGGCCCCTGAAAGGGGCCTTGGTATTTGGGCGCCCTAATTACTGGACGGCTTTCTTTTGCTTGGCTTTTGCGCGCGCTTTTTTGGCTGCCTTCTTTTTAGTGTGCTTTTTGGCTGCTGCCTTGTTGGCGGGGGCAGGTGCAGCCGCAGGCGTGACGGCGGGTGCGACTGCAGGAGCCGCGGGAGCCACAGGGGCCGGTGCCGGGGCAGTGGCCTGTGCCATGGAAAGGGTGGCGACTGTGGCCGTCAACATGGCTGCAAGCAAAGATTTCAAAGACATTCTTTCTCCTAAAAACTTAAAGATAACCGGAATTTTTGTGGGGGCAATGCTAGCACGCTAATCAAGGCAGCCAATCCAGTGCCTGCATGTATGTGCCATCGACCATCAGATCGTCCCACTGCATGGCGGGGCTTGACGGCAGCAAAGCCCGTCGGCGTGCTTCGCTGGCCTCCATCGCCTCCCATTGGCCCTTGAGCTGGGCTTCAGTCATGCCTTCAATGAAAGCATCCACCGCCTTGCCGCCTTCCTGGGCTTGAGGCACAGACTGGTTGCACAAAAGCACCAGATCGCAACCAGCTTTCAGGGCTGCAATAGCTGCATCGGTATAGCTCACAGACTTGCCATCAAGGATGCGCGCACCTGCCATGGACAGGTCATCACTGAAGACGGTTCCGCCAAAACCCATCTGGGACCGCAAAATGTCGTTGAGCCACACATTGGAGAAGCCGGCTGGGCGGGAATCTACCTTGGGGTAGATCACGTGGGCAGGCATCACGCTGCGCATAACCGTATTGAGCCAGCGGTAGGGTGCTGCATCTTCAGCCAGAATGGCCTTGAGGCTGCGCTTGTCCACCGGAATTTCCGTATGCGAATCAGCTTTCACAAAGCCATGCCCTGGAAAGTGTTTGCCACAGTTGGCCATGCCGCTTTGCAACAGTCCGTGCATAAGGCTTTTGGCCAACAGACTCACCACCCGCGGGTCACGCGCGAAGGCGCGGTCGCCAATCACTGAGCTCTCGCCGTAGTCCAGATCGAGCACGGGAGTAAAACTCAGATCCACACCACAGGCCCGCAACTCGGCTCCGAGCACGAACCCGGTTGCGGTTGCCGCATTGGTGGCATCCATGGGCCCCGCTTTCTTGGTGGACGTAGCGCTGGCAGGTGCTTGCATCCACATCTCGCCCAAGGCGCGCATGGGTGGTAAGTGGGTAAAGCCGTCGGTCTTGAAGCGCTGCACCCGTCCACCCTCGTGGTCCACACAAATCAGTAAATCGGCGCGCACTTTTTTAATGTCGCGACACAGGGCCGTGAGCTGCGAGCGGTCCTGCCAGTTGCGTGCAAACAGAATCAATCCCCCAACCAGAGGGTGTTTGATGCGTTGACGGTCCACCCGGGAGAGCGTGGTACCTGCGATGTCGATGATGAGGGGTGCGTGGAAGGTCATGGTAGTTTGATAGCTATATTTTTGATAGCTTCTTATGCTTGTTTTAAATGGGTTGCTTCACTTCTACGACACAAAAACTGGCGGCGTAATCGGTTTCGTCACTGACGCTGATATGTGCTGTCAGTTGGCGCGATTCGAACCACTCTTTCAGCGAACCATGCAACACGATGGTCGGCTTGCCGCTGGGCAGGCTGGCAATCTCACAGAGTTTCCAGGTCATGGGCATGCGCATGCCCAATCCAATGGCTTTGCTGAAAGACTCTTTGGCACTAAAGCGGGTTGCCAGGTAGCTCACGCCCCGCTCGGGCCAACGCTCGCCACGCGCTTTCCAGACATTGAATTCGGCATCAGACAAGATTTTTTGCGCGAAACGGTCCCCATGGCGAGCAATGCTTTCGCGGATGCGCCGCAGATCGCAAATATCGTTGCCAATGCCGTAAATCATGTGTCGATTGCGCTCAATCGGGTTTCTTCAAGCAATCGAGGTAGGCTTCGATAGTAGCTGTGTAACCCAGTTCCAGCGCATCTGCAATGAGCGCATGACCAATCGAAACTTCCAGCACTCCGGGCACCTTTTGGACAAAAGCACCCAGGTTGTCGCGATTGAGGTCGTGTCCGGCGTTCACACCCAAACCGGCATCGAGTGCGGCTTGCGCGGCGGCTGCAAACCGCTGCAACTGCACCGCCTGGTCTGCAGTGCCCCAGGCCACGGCATAGGGTTCGGTGTACAGCTCGATGCGATCTGCACCCACAGCTTTTGCAGCTGCCATGGCGCCAGGCTCTGCATCCATAAACAAGCTGACACGCAAGCCCAGCGCCTTTGCCGCGGCAATCAGGGGAGCCAGGCGCGCTGCATCTTGCGGAAACAACCAGCCATGGTCGCTGGTGAACTGCACTTCAGAGTCCGGAACAAAGGTCACCTGGTGCACCGGCAGGCCGCGCTCACGCAAATCACATACGCAATCCATCAGGTTGTGAAAGGGATTGCCCTCCACATTGAACTCACGGTCGGGCCAGGCTTGCAGCAATGACGCGAGCTCACGCACATCATCTGCACGGATATGCCGCGCATCAGGGCGCGGATGCACCGTTATGCCAGCCGCCCCTGCTTCCAGACACAAAGTAGCCGCCCGAGTAACGCTGGGAATGCCCAGATGGCGGGTGTTGCGCACCAGGGCTACTTTGTTGAGATTGACGGAGAGATGGGTCATGGTCATAAATTCTGAATATCGAGCATCATCTGGCGTGTGCGCAAAGTGGTGACTCCGCAATGGTAGTGCAGCAGGGCGCGCAACTGGGGCTTAAGCTCTGAAGTCACGCCAGCACAGGTGCGCAAGGTGGTCATGAAAGGGGCTTTGTCTTGCAAAGACGCCTGCAACTGAGTCCACTGGCTTCCAGACATATGCCAGCGGTCTTCGCTGCCTGTCTGCCGTAATCCGCCCTCGGGCACCAGGGTGTAGGCGGTTTGCGACTCCAGAGCAGCAAGTGTCATGGTCTGCGCGTCCAGCAGGGGCAAGAGCCCGATCTCACGCAGCAGCAGCAGCTCAAACGTTCTCAATGCGGCTTGCAGCACCTCTCCATGCTCACTGGCAATCACCTGTACCACCTGGGCGTAGACGTCAAACAAGGCGGGGTGCGGGTCGTCCCGTGCCAGCAGGGTCAGCAGCAGCTCATTGAGGTAGTAGCCGGAGAGCAGCGCATCTCCTGTTGGCATGACATGGCCGCCCTGCCACTCTGCACTTTTGAGTGTTCGGATTTCGGCATCGCCGCCATAGGCGAGATGCAGTTGCTGCAATGGCAACAAAATGGGCCGAAAACTTGAACTCGGCCGCTTGGCACCCTTGGCCACGAGCGCAATGCGTCCGTGGTTGCGGGTAAAAATTTCCAGAATCAGGCTGGACTCGCTCCAGTCGTAACGGTGCAGCACATACGCAGGCTCGTCAGAGATGCGTTTACTCGTAGCCAAAGCTGCGCACCCGCGCTTCGTCGTCGGCCCAACCGGAACGGACCTTGACCCAAAGCTCGATAAACACTTTGGCGTCAGCGAGTTTTTCGAGTTCCACCCGGGTCTCCATACCGATGCGCTTGATGCGCTCGCCCTTGTCACCAATCACCATGGCCTTGTGACCGTCGCGCTCCACCACGATGGTGGCCGCAATACGCAGCAGTCGCTTCTGGCCTTTCTTTTGGGGCGGCTCTTCTTCGAACTTGTCAATCACCACAGTCGACGTGTAGGGCAACTCGTCACCTGTCAGACGGAACAGCTTCTCGCGCACCAGTTCACTTGCCAGAAACTTCTCGCTGCGGTCGGTCAGCTCGTCAGGCGAGTACCACCAGGCCTGTTCGGGCAGGTATTTTTCGCAAATGGCAAGCAGCCGTTCAATGTCTTTGGCGCTCTTGGCCGACATGGGAACAAACTCTGCAAACGCGTGCTTGGTCTGCATCGTTTGAAGCCAGGGCGCGATGTCGCCGCGGCGGTGAATGTTGTCGAGTTTGTTGGCGATCATGAGCGTCGGAATTTCCTTGCCCAACAGCGCCAGCACGCGGGCATCGGCCGGAGTGAAGCTTCCCGCCTCCACCACAAACAAAATCAGGTCCACATCGGCGACCGCACCCTGGACTGTCTTGTTCAGGGATTTGTTGAGCGCATTGCCGTGCAGGGTCTGAAAGCCCGGCGTATCAACAAACACAAACTGCGTAGCACCCTGGGTGTGCATGCCGGTAATGCGATGGCGTGTGGTCTGGGCTTTGCGTGAAGTGATGCTGATTTTTTGGCCCACCAGCGCATTGAGCAAAGTGGACTTGCCCACGTTGGGCTTGCCCACAATGGCAACCAGACCACAGCGCTGCCCCTCTCCCACCTCACCGGGCTGGGCGAGCTTTGGAGTGCTCTTGAGCAGCCCCTCCAGCATGCTGTCCAGATCCGGTTGAGGCTCTATTGGGGTTGTAGCCTTTGATTTGTCTGTTTGAGCAGCTACTTTTTTAGGAGCATTCATTTTTTGGACCGATCTTTGAGGGTTTGCAACATGGCAGCCGCTGCAGCCTGTTCACCGGCACGGCGAGAGCCGCCAATGCCGCGCTCTGCCAGGCGCATTTCTGGAATTTCGCATTCCACGTCAAAACTCTGCTTGTGCGCGGCGCCCACCGTTCCCACCACCTTGTAAAGAGGCAATTTCATTTTGCGGCCTTGCAACCATTCCTGTAACTCGGTTTTGGGGTCCTTGCCGATGGCTTCCATCTGCGGATTGATTTCTACCGCCTGAAAAAGACGATGCACCAGGCTTTGCGCCGTGGCAAAACCAGCGTCCAGGTAGACCGCACCAATGACAGCCTCTAGCGCATCCGCCAGGATGGAGGGACGCTTCTGGCCTCCCGAGCGAACTTCTCCTTCACCAAGCTTGAGCACCTCTGCCAAACCCAAATCCACGGCCAGCTGAAAGAGCGTGTCCTGCTTGACCAGATTGGCCCGAACCCTGGACAAATCGCCCTCTGGCAAGGTGCCAAGACGGGCATACAAGAGATCGGAAACCGCCAGACTCAGCACCGAGTCACCTAGAAACTCCAGGCGCTCATAGTGGTCTGCTGAAAAACTACGATGGGTCAGCGCCCTGGACAACAGGGAAAGATTGGAAAAATTATGTTGCAGCCTTTGCTGCAATGCCGCCAAGCCATCAGCCACGTTATTTGGAACGGCCAGCGTATTTAAGAGTCAGGAAAGCGGGGCCTACCAGGTGAATCTCACGCTGGTAGCTAAATTTCACAACCACCTTGTCACCCTCTTTGGTGATTTCAATGTCTTTGCCACTGATCGACTTGATGTCATCGATGGCGGCCTGCTTGTCAAACAGTGTGCGAATGTCAACCACGGTGCTGCCCTCGGACGCTCTTTGGGTTGCCTTTTGCACTGCCTGCAACTCCACCAGCGTGGGAAACACCTGCGCAGCCACTATGCCCGTGACAGCCACCACAATCGCGACGAATACCAGACCCACAAAGGTCATGCCCTTTTGGCGGGATTTTCCAAGCAGTGCCATATGTATGCTCCCCATCAGTCAAAAGACCCAATTCGCTTCAGGTTACCAAAATTCATCCAGACAAAAAAGGCCTTGCCCACAATGTTTTTTTCAGGCACAAAGCCCCAATAGCGCGAATCCAGCGAATTGTCGCGGTTATCCCCCATCATGAAGTAGTGCCCTTCGGGGACTTTACAGGTCACGCCTTCGACGGTGTAACTGCAACCTGCACGGCCTTCAAAATTATCTGCCCCAGGGATAAACGCAGGTCGGTCGGAGTCGTTCAGCAGACGGTATTTTTTACCGCCTACGGTCTCTTCAAACTGCTTGAAATAGCGGACCACATCTTCGTCAAAGAAATCGGGCAGCGCAGCAGTGGCAACACTCTGGCCGTTGACGGTCAGGCGCTTGTTGAGATAGGCGACGGTGTCACCGGGAATGCCCACCACCCGCTTGATGTAATCCAGGCTCGGCTTGGGCGGATAGCGAAAGACCATAACGTCGCCGCGCTGGGGTTTATTGCCTTCAGTGATTTTGGCGTTGAGCACCGGCAGGCGCAGCCCGTAGGTGAATTTGTTCACCAGAATCAGGTCTCCCACCAGCAAGGTCGGAATCATGGAGCCAGAAGGTATTTTGAATGGCTCGAACATGAAGGAACGCAGCACAAACACGGCAATGATGACCGGGAACAGTCCGGCAGTCCAATCCAGCCACCAGGGTTGTGCCAGTATCTGGTTCCTGGCCTCGGAAACACTTCCGTCGACCTGCTTGATTCCCAATTTGTCCAGCTCGGCCCGGCGCTGGGCATCTGTAGTCTCCAACGCTGCGGCCGCCAATTGACGCTGCGGCAAAAAGTAAAAACGCTCCGCCAGCCAGTAAACACCAGTCACCACTGTGGCCAGGAACAGGAGCAAAGCGAAGTTGCCCTCAACGAAGCCGAAGTACCAGGACCCCACATACAGGCCAAAGGCCCCAAGAATGGCAGCAGTAATGGCTTGCATCAATCTTCCACCTGCAAAATGGCGAGGAATGCCTCTTGGGGCACTTCCACGGAACCAATCTGTTTCATGCGTTTCTTGCCTGCTTTTTGTTTTTCAAGGAGTTTCTTCTTGCGCGATATATCTCCGCCATAGCACTTGGCCAATACGTTTTTGCGCAGGGCTTTGATTGTCTCACGCGCAATGATGTTGGCACCGATGGCGGCCTGTATAGCTACGTCATACATCTGACGCGAAATGATCTCGCGCATTTTGGCAACTACAGCCCTGCCCCGGAATTGACTCTGGCTGCGGTGCAGCATGATGGACAAGGCGTCGACCTTCTCGCTGTTGAGCAAAATGTCGACCTTGACCACGTCGGCTGCACGGTACTCTTTGAACTCGTAGTCCATGGACGCGTAACCGCGACTCACACTCTTGAGCTTGTCAAAGAAGTCGAGCACGATTTCGGCCAAAGGCATTTCGTAGGTCAACACGACTTGCCGCCCCTTGTAGGCCATGTTCATCTGCACGCCACGCTTCTGATTGGCAAGCGTCATGACCACGCCCACGTATTCCTGTGGCATATAGAGATGCACAGTCACAATGGGTTCGCGAATTTCTGCCGTCTTGCTTACCTCTGGCATCTTGGATGGGTTCTCGACCTTGATGACTTCGCCGTCATTTTTCATCACTTCGTAAATGACGCTGGGGGCCGTGGTGATGAGGTCCTGGTCAAACTCTCGCTCCAGGCGCTCCTGCACGATCTCCATGTGCAACAAACCCAGGAAACCACAGCGGAAGCCAAAACCCAACGCTTGCGAGACCTCTGGCTCATAGTGCAGAGAGGCATCGTTGAGTTTGAGTTTTTCCAGCGCATCACGCAGCGAGTCGTATTCGCTGGCTTCTGTCGGATAGAGGCCCGCAAAAACCTGAGGCTGGATTTCCTTGAAGCCGGGCAAGGGTTCTGTGGCGGTAAACGCCGCACCACCCGAGCCGGGCTTGATCAGCGTGACCGTATCGCCCACCTTGGCTGCCTGTAATTCCTTGATGCCAGCAATGATGTAACCCACTTCGCCCGCCTCCAGCGACTCACGTGGTTGATTGGCTGGCGTGAATACGCCGAGGTTGTCTGCGTTGTAAGTGGCACCGGAGGCCATCATCTTGATACGCTCGCCTTTGGCCAGGCGACCATCCACCACGCGTACCAGCATCACCACGCCCACATAGCTGTCGAACCAGCTATCGATAATCATGGCGCGCAAAGCACCTTCGGGCTTGCCCTTGGGCGCAGGGATCTTGGCCACAATGGCTTCGAGAATGTCATCTATGCCCAAACCGGTTTTGGCAGAACAGACGATGGCGTCGGTCGCATCGATGCCGATCACATCTTCAATTTCGCTGCGCGCATTGTCAGGATCAGCATTCGGTAGATCAATCTTGTTCAAGACCGGAACCACTTCCACATTGAGGTCCAACGCCGTATAGCAATTGGCCACCGTTTGCGCCTCAACACCCTGACTGGCATCCACCACCAGCAGCGCACCTTCACAGGCCGAGAGCGATCGGCTCACTTCATACGAGAAGTCGACGTGACCCGGCGTGTCGATCAAATTGAGGTTGTAAATTTCACCATCACGCGCCTTGTATTGCAGTGCTGCAGTCTGCGCCTTGATGGTTATCCCACGCTCTTTCTCAATATCCATGGAGTCAAGAACCTGTGCCTCCATCTCGCGCGCCTCGAGTCCACCACAGCGCTGAATAAGGCGGTCGGCAAGAGTGGATTTACCGTGATCAATGTGAGCAATGATCGAAAAATTTCTGATGTGATTCATCAACGAAGAGCTTCAAGTGATTGAATTAAATAGAGTCGAACAGAAAAAAGGGCGCGTCCGGTGAAGACGCGCCCTGAACCAACAATCTATTGGCAACTGCGATAGCTGGGACTTCATTGTAGGCAAAAACAGCACCATGCGCAGCACGAAATTGGGACAGAGAGACACGTTGCAAGGTCACAACAGAAATTTTATTCACAACTTATCCACATTTTGTTTAAGAAATTCGTGAACAACTTGTGGGTGTCATGTGGAGCAACTGCGTACGCCCAGCTTGCATTCCGTATCATGGACTTCCGAGCTGTATTTACACCGCAAATACCCCAAATCAGCGCCTGATTCTAACCAAAACCATAGACCACTTACCGAAGTTAGCAATCACAAACTTAAATGAAGGCGGTGAATATTCATAAATATTTTTTTTGATCCACCGCCGTGGTCATGTGCCAACCCGCCGAAAGACAGGTCTGTTGCAGTAAAAAATCATCGGGGAAGACGGATTACCACGTACTGCGTCCACTCGCCGCGGCGGAACATGATGGTCAAAGGCTTATTTTTATCATGCGTGCCAATAGCTGATTCGAAGTCCTTGACGCTCATTACCTCCTTGTTGGCGACCGCAAGAATGACGTCTCCCTCACGCAGCCCCGCTCTGGCGGCTGCTTCTGCAACCGCTTCAACTCTGGCTCCGCCCTTGAGATTGAGTTCCTTTTTCTGAGCTTCCGTCAGTTCTGCCACCGTCAGTCCAAAAGGCTGTCCTGCGAAAGAAGGTTTCGGTTTTTCCTCGCGTGCCGGTGCTTTGGCGACAGGTTTGTCGGTCTCAATTTCAGCAACAGTAACGCCTAAATCCTTGTATGTACCACGTCGAAACACAGTGACAGTGCTCCGATTGCCAGGTTTGGTGCTTCCAACGATGCGCGGCAAATCAGTGGACTTGTCGATCACCTTTCCGTCGAACTTGGTGATGATGTCTCCAGCCTCCACTCCGGCTTTGTCGGCGGGCCCTCCTGATTCAACGCCACGCACCATCGCACCAACAGGTTTGCCAAGTCCAATCGACTCTGCTACGTCTTTACTCACCTGATCAATCTGCACGCCAATACGCCCGCGCGATACTCGGCCCGAATTGCGAAGCTGATCACTCACACGCACGGCTTCGTCCATGGGAATGGAAAATGAAATACCCATGAACCCACCGGAACGAGAGTAAATCTGGCTGTTGATGCCCACCACTTCGCCCCGCATATTGATCAGGGGGCCTCCCGAGTTGCCCGGATTGATGGCCACATCGGTCTGAATAAAGGGAAGGTAGTCGCCGGTATCGCGCTGCTTGGCACTCACGATGCCCGCCGTCACCGTGTTCTCCAGGCCAAAGGGCGAGCCAATGGCCATCACCCATTCACCCACCCGCAACCTGCTGACATCGCCAACCTTGACCGCTGGAAGCCCGGTGGCCTCAATCTTCACAACAGCGACGTCCGTCCGTTTGTCAGCACCGATGATCTTGGCCTTGAACTCTCGCTTGTCGGTCAAGGTAACCAGCACTTCATCCGCACCGTCGACCACATGGGCATTGGTCATGATCAAGCCATCTGAGGAGAGAATAAATCCAGAGCCGACTCCTCGCGGCTGCTCCTCGCCCTGCTGGGGACGGTTTTGGCGTGGAGCCTGACGGGGAATGCTGGGCGCAGGCAGCCCAAAGCGCCGGAAAAATTCCAGCATTTCGTCCTCACCCGGATTTCCACTACCCTGCTGTGCCCGTTGGGACACTTTCTCCATGGTCCGAATATTCACCACCGAAGGACCCACCTGGTCCACCAAGTCCGTAAAGTCCGGCAACGCACGGGCCTGGGCTGAGACGGTTTGCAATGGCGCGGTAGCAACCAGCACCGTTCCTGCCAGCATGAGAACTGTGAACAAGGTACGCAAGGGTTTTATCACCGGGGAATTCATATTCGCTTTTCCATTTCTACAAAAATCCAACCCAGCACAGATAGTGATTTACTTCCTGCGCTCAAGTGCATGAGAAAAAATATTCAATGTTGCAGCAGGCACTTCGCCCACGGCAGTCACCCACCAGGTGTCAATATGCCGCGTGTGAATACGCGTTGCACCACCCAGATCAGCCGCACCCTCACGCATGTGGCGCGGCGCTTGAAAAGGCTCGATGAACAAGGAAACAGTTGCCAGGCCGTCAGAGAACATCCACTGCAGAGTGGGGCCGAGTGGCGTATCGCCTGCCCCCTCCTGAACCGGCAATGGGCGCTGATAACAACCCACTGGCTTGTAACCACCAACCGCCTTGGATAGCGACCAGCCATGGGCTTCTGCTGCCGTTTTCTGCAGTTCGGCATGCTCGACACGATAGCCCTGCGTGGCTCCCATCATCTGACTTAGCTTGACCATACTCACCGGTGCGTCGAGTTGCAGTTCTGAAAATGCCGACTGTTCCAGCACCCTGCCATCCAGACCCAGTGTTTGCAGTTGGACCACCAGTCCCGTGCGCTTTTCACTCCAGACCCTGTACCCATAACGCAATCTGTCTTTGGGAACCAGTTGAACCACTTCAGCTTCCAACCCCACAATGCGCTCATTTCCCAAGCGCTTTAGTTGGTAAAACTCACCCAAATCACTATTGCTGGCCTTCAGCAAATTGGGAAACAGTCCCAGAGAATCCCGGCTCTCGGCAACCGCCAATTTGGCCTCAGGAAAAAATGTCAGCACCTGCTCGTTGCGCCTGAAAGTCGACCGGGGTGGGCCACTGAGCGACTCAACTCGCTCCATTTGCTGTGTTCCATCACAAACGTGCCAGATCTTGGCACTCACCGTCTTCGCTCCTGCTGAGACGACAAAGGTGCCGGTGTAGGCCCGCTTGCGCGACGCTTCGTGCATGCGTACCAGCCAACTGTTCAGTGATGTCTCAGCGCCGACCGGCTCGGCAGAACCTGCAGATGCAAACAGCAGCATCCCCAGCAGAAGCAAGAACACCCTCAGGCGATAGGAAACAAATCTCACCGAACAGGTCGCTCCAAGGTCGCATTGCGCAGGAACCCCGCAGGGCCCTGCAAAGCGGAATGGCCTCCCAACTGTCGATGCGCCGCCATCAAAGCATCGAGTTCGGGGTCACGAATCATGACGAGTCCATCCCCTTGAGAGGGGATGTCCGGGGCAGATGCCACCAAGGAATTTCCCTTCGCAGCAAGCTGGCCGGCAGAATTCAAGTCTTGCTTCCACAGACCGGCAGCCACGGTCGACAACAGGAGAGCAAAGGAGACACCGGCCAACCATTTCCATCGATAAACCGACGCATTGGAACTATCTCGCGTCGTTTCTGGCGCATGACTCAATGGAACGGGTTCCACAACGCGCATGGGCTCTTGAGCCAGGCGCTTCTCCAGTCGCTCCAGAAAATCCAGCTCTTGCACCGCTGGGGCCATGGCCTCACTTCGCAGCACATCTCCAATCACATGGTAGGTATGCCAAGTGCTCACGCCCTCTGAATGAGCCGAAAGATCAGCCATAGTCTGCGCCAGCTCTTTTGCAGGCAGCGCGCCATCGCACAGGGCAGAAATGCGTTTGCCCAATTCGATTGCTTGACTATCCATTGCGTCCATCTTTACCAGCGTTTTCCAGTTTGTTTTTCCAGCAGAGGTTTCACCTTGGCCGAAATTGCCTCGCGCGCACGGAAGATGCGGGAACGTACGGTTCCGATGGGGCAATCCATGACCAAGGCGATTTCTTCATAGCTCAATCCGTCAATTTCCCTAAGGGTCACCGCTTGCTTCAGTTCCTCGGGCAAGGCCTCCATTGCGGCATTTACAACGCCCGCGATTTCTTTCGCTGCCAAAGCGGTCTCAGGTGTCTCTTCGCTGATTGGTTCGTTTTTTTGCCAAGAAGTTTCATCATCGTCGTCTTTTTGCAAAAAGCTCTCGGAAACGGTGGGGTCCCGCTTGAGCTCCATCAGAGCTTTTTTGGCGGTGTTGATGGCAATGCGGTACAGCCAGGTGTAAAACTGCGCATCGCCCCGGAACTGATGCAGGGCACGATAAGCTCGAATAAATGTTTCCTGTGCGATGTCTTCAACGAGATCAACGTCGCGCACCATGCGGCCTATCAACCTTTGGATGCGACGCTGGTACTTGAGCACCAGCAACCCAAAGGCGCGCTGATCCCCTGCGTTGGCCCGCTCAACGAGTAAATTGTCTGAATCCTTGGCTGATACCTCGGTGGATAGACTCAAGACGGAGCCCCTTGGGCATAGACCGCCCTGCGGATCGCCCTCCATTGAAGCGCATCTGGCTTCGCTTCAAGCCACAGCCAAGCTACTTTCCCCTGGTCACTGCGAACCCGCAACAGCAGCACGCTCTGCAGGTCAAACAAGGGCACCAACTGGGCGACTGACACATCACCAAAGCCAGTCCACAACCAATGCTGACCATCCCAGCGAAGCATTCCCTGCTCAGTACGCAGCCATTCGAAAATAGCAAAACCCACTAGGCCCGACAGGCAAAGAACGGCCAAGGCGGCTCTAACAGTGGGAATTTGTGTCAATAGCAAGGTGCAACCCAGCAAAGCGGGTAATCCAGCAACAGCAATCGCACCAATGTGCCACTTCGAACGGCCGACGGGAAAACTTACGGATGGAGGTCCTTGCATGGTGAAACCGTGCAACCCCAAAACCACTCAGATGCGTTTGAATACAAGGGTTCCGTTGGTCCCACCAAACCCGAAATTATTCTTCACAGCAATATCAATGCGCAGATCACGGGCCGTATTGGCGCAGTAATCCAAGTCACATTCAGGATCCTGGTTGAAAATATTGATGGTCGGCGGACTCTTCTGGTGGTGGATAGCCAAGACAGTAAATACTGATTCCAGCCCCCCAGCACCACCCAACAAATGCCCCGTCATCGACTTGGTCGAGTTGACCACGATTTTGTGGGCGTGTTCGCCCAGGGCGGCCTTGATGGCATTGGTTTCGTTCAGGTCCCCAAGCGGCGTCGACGTTCCATGGGCATTGAGGTACTGCACCTGGTCTGCATTAACACCAGCGTTGCGCAAAGCACCCACCATGGCGCGGCGCGGGCCATCCATATTGGGAGCCGTCATGTGGCCGGCATCGGCACTCATGCCAAAACCTGCGAGTTCGGCATAAATTTTTGCGCCGCGGGCCTTGGCGTGTTCGTACTCCTCGAGCACCATCACACCGCCACCCTCCCCGAGAACAAAACCATCCCGATCCTTATCCCAAGGACGAGACGCAGTTGCCGGGTCATCATTGCGGGTGCTGAGTGCGCGCATGGACGCAAAGCCACCCATACCCAACGGAGATACCGTCGCCTCGGAACCACCCGCCACCATCACGTCCGCATCGCCATACTCAATCATTCGACCGGCTTCGCCGATGCAATGCAAGCCCGTGGTGCAGGCCGTCACGATAGCAATATTGGGGCCTTTGAACCCAAAACGCATGGAAACATGACCTGCAGTCATGTTGATAATGGACGCAGGCACAAAAAACGGCGAAATACGGCGCGGACCGCGTGCCACATAGTCGGCATGGGTGTTTTCAATGAGCGGCAACCCACCAATACCCGAACCAATCACACAGCCTATGCGCGTTGCCTCTTCTTCGCCCAGTGCCTCACCCGTTGGCAAGCCGGCATCAGCCACGGCTTGTGCAGCTGCAGCAATACCGTAGTGGATGAAAGAGTCCATGGTGCGGGCTTCCTTGGAGCCGATATAGGACTCCAGATCAAAATCCCGAATCTCTCCTGCAATCTTGCAGGAGAAGGCGGTTGCATCAAACTTGGTTATCGGTCCGATGCCGGATTTGCCGGCAAGAACATTTGACCAAGCCTCTGCAACCGTATTTCCAACGGGGCTGACACAACCCAAACCAGTGACAACGACGCGGCGGCGAGACATAGGCAATTGCAGCCCTTATCAGGCTTTTTTGTGATTGGTTGCGTAATCGATGGCGTTTTGCACGGTCGTGATCTTCTCCGCGTCTTCGTCAGGAATCTCAATTCCGAACTCGTCTTCCAGCGCCATCACCAGTTCCACTGTGTCCAGAGAATCAGCACCCAAATCAGCCACAAAGGCCTTTTCGTTGGTGACTTGAGACTCTTCCACACCGAGTTGCTCGGCAATGATTTTTTTGACGCGTACTTCGATATCGCTCATGGGTTCCCTCTGAGGGTTGTAAAAGAATCCGAGATTTTACCCGCGCTAGAGACTATTCTCTAAACAGGCAACCGAACGGACCAATCGGTTGTATTTTTCTTATTCGCGAGCTTACATGTACATGCCGCCATTGACATGCAATTCCTGCCCTGTCACATAGCCCGCTTCTGGAGATGCCAGGAAAGCCACGGCATGCGCAATGTCGGATGGTTTGCCCAGATGCCCCAATGGGATCTGGTCCAGCAGGGCTTTTTGCTGGGCTTCACTCAGCCCCGCAGTCATGTCGGTTTCAATGAATCCGGGGGCAATGCAATTGACTGTAATGTTGCGGGAACCCAGTTCGCGGGCCAGCGCGCGGGTCATCCCCGCCACTCCAGCTTTGGCAGCAGCGTAATTGGCTTGCCCGGGGTTACCGGAGGCCCCCACAACAGAGGTGATGTTGATGATGCGGCCATAGCGCTGCTTCATCATGGTCCGCATGACGGCGCGACTCATGCGAAAAACGCCCTTGAGATTGGTG
This sequence comes from uncultured beta proteobacterium, assembly GCA_903954045.1. Taxonomy (GTDB): domain Bacteria; phylum Pseudomonadota; class Gammaproteobacteria; order Burkholderiales; family Burkholderiaceae_C; genus Allorhodoferax. Next base: position 15,012 of record CAJBMJ010000139.1, read on the forward strand.
TCCAGCACAGCGTCCCAGTCGTCGTCTTTCATGCGCATGGCCAGGGTGTCGCGGGTGATGCCTGCGTTATTGACCAACACCTGAACACCACCCATTTCCTTCACCAGGCCATCTACCAGCGCTTCGGCGGCAGTGCCATCCGTCACGTTGAGCGCGCGACCATCGCATCCCGGGAAAGCCGACAAGGCCGCCCGAATCTGGTCAGCGCCAGCGTCCGAGGTTGCAGTACCTACCACCTTGAAGCCCTGCGCAGCCAGCGCCAAGGCAATGGCTGCACCAATACCGCGCGACGCACCTGTTACCAGCGCCACTTGCGAGCCTGACTTCACTTCGCTCATGCCAACACTCCCTTCACATCAGCCAAACTGGCCGGATCAAACATGGCAGAGCCCACCAGGTTGGCGTTGATGCGCGACACCATGCCTGCCAGCACTTTTCCGGGGCCACACTCCACCAGGTGGCCGATTCCACGCGCTCCAATCGCCTGCACACACTCCACCCAGCGCACGGGCCCAAAGGCCTGCCGGTAAAGAGCATCCCGAATACGGTTGACGTCAGACTCCACCGCGACATCTATGTTGTTGACCAGCGCTATCTGGGGCGCAGCCAACTCTAGTTCCGCAAGACGTGCCTTGAGCTTTTCGGCGGCAGGCTTCATCAGACTGGAGTGAAAGGGTGCAGACACCGGCAGCAGAAGGGCGCGCTTAGCACCAAGCGCCTTGAGAATTTCACAGGCCTTGTCGACTGCAGACTTGCTTCCCGCAATGACGGTTTGCTTCGGATCATTGAAGTTCACGGCTTCCACAATTTCTGGGGCATTTGTACCGAATGTGGCCGTGGCTTCTGCACAGCCCGCTATCACTTTGGAAGCATCCATGCCTAAAATTGCAGCCATAGCACCCACCCCAACGGGCACGGCCTCCTGCATGGCCTGCGCCCGCAGTCGCACCAAAGGAGTGGCCTGCGCAAGGGTCAAAACGCCAGAAGCCACCAGCGCGGAATACTCTCCCAGGGAGTGTCCAGCTACTACAGACGGCGCCACGCCCACTTCGGCCATCCAC
>CAJBMJ010000140.1 GCA_903954045.1 uncultured beta proteobacterium
ACGGTGGACATGGAAATTGCCGGACGCAAGCTGCGCCTGCAGGCACGTCCGGTGCTCGACGCGGCGGGTGTACCCATTGGGCGGGTCACGCAGTGGTTGGATCGCACTGAAGAAATCGCCGCAGAAGAAGAAGTGGCCGCCATCGTTAGCGCAGCAGGCGCGGGCGACTTCAGCCAGCGCCTGAGTACAGAGGGAAAAAGCGGATTTCTGGAAATCATCAGCGTTGGCATGAACGAGCTCATCGCCACCAGTGAACAGGGCCTGGGCGATGTGGCCGACGTGATGGCTGCCTTTGCCGAAGGCGACCTCACCAAGCGCATCGAGCGCGACTACCAGGGCCTGTTTGGCAAGGTCAAGGACAGCGTTAACGCCACCGCCGAAAACCTGACCCGCGTGATTGGCGAAGTCCATGGTGCGGCCGATGCCCTGCTGGGTGCGGCCAACCAGGTGTCAGCCACCGCGCAGTCGCTCTCGCAAGCCGCCAGCGAACAGGCCGCCAGCGTGGAAGAAACGTCTTCCCAAATTGAATCCATGTCGGCCAGCATCAACCAGAACAGCGACAACGCCAAAGTGACCGATGGCATGGCCACCAGCGCCAGCAAAGAGGCCATTGAGGGTGGGAGCGCCGTCAGCCATACGGTGGCCGCTATGAAACAGATAGCGTCCAAGATTGGCATTGTGGACGACATTGCCTACCAGACCAACCTGTTGGCCCTGAACGCTGCCATTGAAGCGGCACGCGCCGGTGAGCATGGCAATGGCTTTGCAGTGGTGGCGGCCGAAGTGCGCAAGCTGGCCGAGCGCAGCCAGGCCGCCGCCAAAGAGATTGGCGAGTTGGCCACCAACAGCGTGGCTACCTCCGAGCTGGCCGGTACTTTGCTGGACGCCATCGTGCCCAGCATCCAAAAGACCAGCGAGTTGGTGCAAGAGATTGCCGCGGCCAGCACCGAGCAAAGTGAGTCTGTGACACAAATTGGCAGCGCCATGGGCCAGCTCAGCAAGGCCACGCAGCAAAACGCATCGGCCTCGGAAGAGCTCGCCGCCACCAGCGAAGAACTCTCGGGCCAGGCCAAGCAGTTGCAGGACAGCATTGCCTTCTTCAACGTGGGTTCGGGTGCGCGCAAGGCATCGGCTGGGCCAGCAAGTATCGCCCAACGCCGCGCCGCACCCCCGCGCCTGGCCACCACCGTGACGCCTGCGGCGGTTCGCTCCGACCGGGCAAATGACAACTTCCGACCCTACTGAATGCACTTCAACCATCTGGGAGCACGACCCATGGAAACCCCGCAACAAAAGCAGTTACGCGTGGACCTGGAGCATAGGCTAGTGAAAGACCTGGAGGCCATGCGCGACACCCTCACACATCTGTCGCTCATGCTGCATGACCTGAGGTTTGAAGTGGAAGTCTCGCAGTCCCCGGCGGCGGCTCAGCAAGCATCGGATTGCATTGCGCGCATCCAGGCCCGTGAACATTAAGACGCCATGTACACCCCACCTCCAAACCCTGCGACGCCACCTATCAATATGGAGAACGCTCTGGCGGCGCTGGGAGGCAACGCGCAGCTACTCAACACCGTGGTGCAAATGGTGCTTGATCAGTCAAACGTTGACATGGCGGCCATACGCAGCGATGTGGCCGCCAATAGAGCAGTGGCACTGGCCGCCTCGTCTCACAGACTCAAGGGCAGCCTGGGCGCCATTGCCGCTGAGCCGGCCCATCAAGCCTGCTCGGCACTGAACACGCTGGCACGCATTGGTGCCGCGGACTCGTATGCAATCGGTTTGGCCAGTCTGGAAGAGGAGCTTGGCCGACTGCTGCCCTGCCTGCAAACCTGGCTAGCCCACAACAAGAATTAAGGACTTGGAGATGGCAAAAGTTAACTACACCAAGAATCGCCGTGTGCTGATCGTGGACGATGTGCCAGTGCATCTCGTCATGATGGACAGTTTTCTGCACAAGATCAATCCGTTCATCACGGTGGAGCAGGCATCCTCGGTGCCCGAGGCTATTGAAAAGCTATCCGATGGGAGGTTTGACGCGGTGGTATCAGACTGGAACCTGCCAAACCATGGTGGCGACGCACTGGTCAAGTGGATGCGCGCGCGCGCCAACTTCAACCGTGTGCCTTTCATCATGGTGTCAAGCAACACCGACAACCAGGACATCATCCACGCCTTCATGGCGCTGGGGGTGGATGCCTATGTCACCAAGCCCTTCAAGGCCCAGGATCTGTACGAGAAGATTACGGCAGCGTATGACAAGCGCAACCCGAATTGATCGCAAAAAATGCCAGTAGCCCGCGTAGAGATTGCGCAAGCAGCTACCAACATGATAGCAATACTCTCCCGTAACCGAATGTCTTTTTTAGGTCTCTGGCAAGGCGGCTGGCAGCCACTGCGTCGATTCAATAAAGCCCCGGCGCGTGACGC
>CAJBMJ010000141.1 GCA_903954045.1 uncultured beta proteobacterium
CAGCTTTACCACCAACAACTGCGGCACTGACAGCACGCTGAACTTCACCATCACCTATCCCCCCGGGACTCTGCCTGCCAATACCAAGTATTACAAGTACGGCCCGGAGTTTGGCGGCGACCAGACGCCGCACTGGTACGAGTTGACGAGTGCGGTTGTCAACGGCAACCAGATTACTTTCAGTATTACTGATCGCGGGGCCGGGGACAGTGACCCACGAGATGGCTTCATCAGCGACCCCGGTGGCCCGGGTGTGCCCAGTGTGAATGCGGCCAGTATTCCGACCTTGTCTGAGTGGGGGATGATTCTGCTGGCGTCCATGCTGGGCATGATCGGGCTTGGCCAGGTGCGAAGGCGCAGATAAATGCCTGCCATGGCCCATTAAAAATTCGACGCAGTTCTGGCGCAGGTGCCCAACGTAGAACCGCAGGAGTTTGACCGCTAAGCCGCCAGCGGCAGTGGTGCCTGAAACCTGCCCAGCGCTGCGCCGGTTACGGTGATGTCTTCGTCTAGCGCTTCCCACCGTAGCGCTGAGCCACCCAGGCGCAGGGTTACCTCGTCCAGTTGCTCGTCTGTAGCTTGCGCCAAACGAGTGAATCGGTCGGCCGGGAAACCAATTTGGCGGCCATCCGTCAGTTCCATGAAGACCGTCCGGTTGACCACCCAAGCCCGCGTTGCCACAAACTCAAACTCATTGGGATTGAAAATCATCGTACTTCTCCAAAAGAAACGCTTGGTGTTCGTAGACCAATCGTTCAACTCTGCGAATATCCACGGGGGTCAAGCCCCGGTTTCCGATTCCACATGAATGTGTGGTGGCTCGTTGCCTTCGTCAGAATAAAAGTGGAAACGAAACCCCAGTAATCTCAGGACGGTAGGCATATTTGAAAGTATAGACCTCTCGAGTGGTGGCTGATTTGCTCGCCGGGATGATGGGGCTGGCAGGTTTCGCCCAAAGTCGCCGCCGCCAAAACGAGGGGGCGCAAAGGCGTTGCCTTTCAGGCGGGTGTCGCTTCTTGAAAAAGTGCGACAAAAGCGCGACAAAATTCTGGCATGCGATGTGTCGTGCCCGGGGCTGCATTTCGCTACGGGGCAACTCTCGGGTCGAGCCTCTCGCCCATGGCCCGATAATCTCCATATGCGCATTCCATTTACCAAAATGCAAGGAGCGGGCAACGATTTTGTCGTGCTCGACGAGACGCGTGGGCGCCTGGGCCTGAGCGCGGCGCACTACCGTTTTTTGGGTGACCGACACTTTGGCGTGGGGGCCGACCAGATCCTGACCGTACGCCCGTCGCCCGCAGAGGGCATTGACTTTGAGTACGTGATCCACAACGCCGATGGCAACGAGGTGGAGCAGTGTGGCAACGGTGCGCGCTGCTTTGCGCGCTTTGTCGCGGACCGCGGGCTCACCAGCAAGGACGTCATCCGGGTGAAAACCATGAAGGGCGTGATTGAGCCGCGTCTGACCGCAGATGGGCGTGTCACCGTGGACATGGGCGCCCCGGTGTTTGACCCTGTCCAAATTCCTTTTGATGCTTCAGGTTTGCAGTTGCAGCCCATGGGTTCATGGGGAAATTGGCCTGTAGCGCTTGCAGACGCTGCGCAAGCAGCTCCTGTTTTGATAGCGACAGTTTCCATGGGAAACCCGCATGCAGTGCTGCTGGTGGACAACGTGGATAGCGCGTCGGTGCTGACCCAGGGCCCGGCGGTGCAGGCCAGCCCGCGTTTCCCCCAAGGCGTCAATGTGGGCTTTTTGCAGGTGCAAGACCGCAGCCATGTGCGCCTGCGGGTGTTTGAGCGCGGTGTGGGCGAAACCCTGGCTTGTGGCTCGGGCGCCTGTGCTGCCGTGGTCGCGGGCATTCGCCTGGGGCTGCTCGATGCCCGCGTGGATGTGCAAACCCATGGTGGCGTACTGACCATTGCCTGGGCTGGACTGGAGGCAGGCTTGCAGGCCCCGGTGCTGATGACCGGCCCGGCCACGACTGTGTTTCAAGGTGAAATTGAACTGCCAGACTCTTTATGAACAACCACTTCGAACCCGCAATGAACAACCCCATCACCGAAGACGATATTGCCAACTACCTGGCCAATACGCCGGATTTTTTTCTGCGTCATTCCGAACTGTTGGCTGCGGTGCAGTTCACCAGCCCGCACAGCCAGCGTACCGTAAGCCTGCAGGAGCGACAGGCCGAGATGCTGCGCGAGAAGATCAAGGTGCTGGAACACCGCGTGATGGAGATGATCCGCAACGGCAATGACAACGTGATTCTGTCCGACAAGATTCTGCGTTGGGCGCGTGACCTGCTGCTGGTGGCGGATGCCCAGCACATTCCGACGCGCATCGTGCAGGACATCAAGTTGCAATTTGCCGTGCCGCAGGTGGGTTTGCGGGTGTGGGGACTGGCGGCAGAACACGCGTCGCAGCCTTGCGCACAAGGCGTGAGTGACGATGCCAAGGTGTTTGCAAGCTCGCTGACCGAACCGTTCTGCGGTCTCAATACCGGTTTTGAAGCGGTGGGCTGGCTGGACGAGCCCGCTGCAGTGACTTCTCTGGCTTTGGTGCCCTTGCGCACCAGCTCGAGTGGTACGGCAACCCCCGCATTTGGCATGCTGGTGTTGGCCTCCATGGACGCGCAGCGCTTTAGCAGCGGCATGGGGACTGACTTTTTGGCCCGTATTGGCGAGCTTGCCAGCGCGGCCCTGTCACGTCTGCGCTAAACGCCATGGACACCGATACCGGTCTGGTCGAGCGGTATCTGGAATATGTGCGGGTGGAAAAACGCCTGGCGCAGCGCACCCTGGAACTCTACGCACTGGATTTGCAAAAGCTCAACGGCTATGCGGCGCAGGCCCAAGTTCAACTTTGCGATGTGAAAAACCAGCACATTCGCCGCTGGGTGGCGCAAATGCACAGCGGCGGGCGCAGCGGGCGCGGCATTGCGCTGATCCTTTCCGGCTGGCGCGGCTTTTATGGCTGGCTGGGTCGCGAAGGCCGGGTTGCCAGCAACCCGGTGCAGGATGTGCGTTCGCCCAAAGCCCCCAAACCCCTGCCAAAGGCGCTGGGCGTGGACGAGGCAGTGCAGTTTGCCGATTTTCAGAGTGACGACGATCCCTGGCTGGAGGCGCGCGATACGGCCATGGTCGAACTGCTGTACGGCAGTGGTCTGCGCGTAGGTGAGTTGGTAGGCCTGAATGTGGTGGCGAGCGCCAAAGCGCGCGGATGGGTCGACATGCAGGCGTGCGAGGCCCACGTACTTGGCAAAGGCTCCAAACGCCGCATGGTTCCGGTGGGCGCTGCGGCACTCCGGGCCCTGGAGCGCTGGTTGCTGCTGCGCGGGCCTTCGGGTACGTCGTCAACACTGCCGGTTCCAGCCCACGATGCCGACGCGGCGGCGGCCCTGTTCACAGGCCGCAACGGCACGCGACTGACGGCGCAGTCCATCTGGCAACGTCTCAAGCGGCGCAGCCAGATGGCGGGGCTATCCACTCCGGTGCACCCGCACATGCTGCGCCATTCTTTTGCCAGCCATGTGTTGCAAAGCAGTGGTGATCTGCGGGCGGTGCAAGAGCTTCTGGGCCACGCCAACATCACC
>CAJBMJ010000142.1 GCA_903954045.1 uncultured beta proteobacterium
AAGGGATGAGTACGCCTGCAAACAGGGCGAAGGCGCTAGAAAGCACGAAAACGGCCCAATGGGGCGCAAAAAACAGCGCGACTTCGCAGGATTTCTCGTGAAATCTCACTATTTGAAAATTAGCCGGCCGCTACTCCATTTAGTGAGCGGTTATTCAGAGCATCCCTAGGCAGGGTGCGATTCAGGCTAGGCACGGTCAGATACCCGGCAGCACTGGTCGGTGCTGTATTCGTGGCTGCTGGCAGCATCACGGCGTTTTTCATTCAACTCGATCTTTTACCAACCCAAGACAATCGCCAACACAGATCACCAAAGCGCTGCTGTGCCCCATAAGTTCGACACCCTTTTGCCAAAATTTTGGATTTCTCGCTCCGGCCTGCCAATGAATTCAACCACTTAGGCGAGTTTTTGCCTTTTTGGAAAAAAGTGCTTGTAGTGGCACGTTTGCCGCTTTAAGTAGTTTTCATATTTCTGACCTGAGCTACACTCAACGCCATGTTCATCAAGGTCACCCAATCAGGCAATCGCCGCTACGCCCAACTGGTCGAGTCCTTTCGCAACGATGAAGGCAAACCCCGTCAGCGCACCGTCTGCACTTTGGGGCGCCTTGAAGCCGGTGGCGAAGTCGACACCCTGATTGCCTCCTTGCAGCGCGCCCGCGGGCTGGCTCCTTCGACCTCAGCCCTGGATGGCCTGCGCTTTACCGACAGTCGCCACGCCGGCGATATCTGGGCCTTGTCTGAACTCTGGCGCTCCTTGGGTTTTGACGATCTGGCGACCGCCTGGCGGCGCGCCAAAACGGAAGTGGATGTCCTGAGCTGTTTGCGCCTGATGGTCTTCAACCGCCTGTGTGATCCGGGCAGCAAACTCGGTGTACTGCGCTGGCTGGAAACCGTGGCCTTGCCTGCGAGCTCTGGCGTGGTTTCTGAACACCAGCACCTGTTGCGCGCCATGGACGTGCTCGATGAGCACAGCGACAAACTCAACACCCGCTTGGCCACGCTCATGCGCCCCCTGATTGACCAAGACCTCTCGGTGGTGTTTTATGACCTCACCACGGTGGCGGTCACAGGCCAGACGGACCTTGACGATGACGTGCGAGCGTACGGGCTGGCCAAGTCTGGCCTGATCGAGCGCCAGTTCATGCTGTCCCTGGTGCAAACCGCCGAGGGCTTGCCCACGGTCGTTGTCAAGACAGTTGTCGCAAAAAGTTTGAAGCTCAAGCAGTTTTTTGATGAGAATGGTTCTGTTTGTCAGGTGTCTCCGGGTTGAGGTGGACCTTGCTGATATGCGACCAATCACGGGTTGTTCCGGACCAGCGATTGGGGTTGGCATTGCGGGCTTTGGCGTAGACCTGGTCACGGGCCTGCAGAAGAGGAATGTCAATCTGGGTATGGCGTTGTTCAGGTGTCACAAAACCAATGGCGCTGTGGTGCAGTTGAGCATCGTTCCGCCGACCTTCCAGTTGGGCGGTTTGCGCGAAGGCGCGCCTGATTTTGCAGTGATGTCCTTGCCAGCCGTCAAACTCGGACCCGAGTTCATCACACGCGCTCTTTACGCCACGACCGTTTCCGTGGTGGTCCGTCCAGGTCATCCGCTGGAGCAGGCGCAAAGCCTGTCACAACTGGTGGATGCCGAATGGGTGTTGCCCAGCCTGGAAAGTTCGGTAGCCCGCGGTCTGGGCCGTGCTTTTCACCAGGCGCGCTTGTCCCTACCCAAATGCACGGTGACCTGCCAGACCTTGACGGGTCTGGAAACACTGGTCCAACACAGTGACCTGGTGGCGGCCATGCCGATGGAGGTTCATGAATCACGCATGAGAGCCAGTGGCTTGCGCCGGGTACCGATCAAAGAGACGATCGATGGCGCACGGGTGGCCATCGTTCGCTGGGCAGATGCAAGGCCTACGCCCGCCGCTGAGGATCTCGAAGAGTCCTTTGTTCAGGCCGCCTATCAATTGGCGCGTGAGAAAGCCAAAACGAGGGGGCGCGTGGGCTGAGACATGTGCGTCAAAAGGGCAAAGTGAATCAAGATGGCTACCAGTCCGGCTTGCCCAGCCTCATGGATTTCCCCATCAGTGATGCAATGCCGTCCATTTTGCAAGAGGCGGACGGCTGGGACACCGGCCTGGGCCGCTTGTACGAGCTGCTCGCGGGCGACTTTGTCTACCCCAACCCGATGAACCTGATGATGATGCCGGACAACCACGACCGTGCACGTATCTTCTCGGTGCTCAAGGAAGACCTTGATTTATGGAAGACGCTGATGATCTTCAACACCACTACACGTGGCTATCCGCAAGTTTTCTATGGCACCGAGATTCTGATGAAAAGCCCCGTGGTCCGCGACGATGGCGTGCTGCGCGGCGACTTTCCCGGAGGGTGGGCGGGCGATACGGTGAACGCATTCACCGGTGCGGGTTTGAGCCCGGATCAAAAAGACGCACAGCAAACCCTGCGCAAACTGCTGAACTGGCGTAAGGGCCATTCCGCAGTGACCCGGGGCAAGCTCACCCACTACATCCCAGAGGGCTGCACCTATGTGTACTTCAGGCACGATGCCAAAAAGGCGGCCATGGTGGTCATCAATAAATGCAAGGTGGATACCGAGTTGAACCTAGGCCGCTTTGCAGGCTCACTCAAGGGTAAGACACAAGGCAAAAACGTGCTGACGGGTGACGCTGTGGACCTGAAGCAAGCACTCAAACTGCGCGCCAAACAATCGGTGGTGTTGGACTTGTTGCCGTAAATCCATCAATGCTGCCCGCGCAGCCGCAACAACGTGAGCTGCAACAGGCGCGCATCTGCACTGGCCCGGTGCCTCTGGGCACCACGTTCGCGTGTCACCTCGGCTTTGACCACATGCCAGCGGTCGGCTTCGGCTTCGTTCAGCAGTGCGCGCAGGTTCTCCAACTTGAAGCGCGGTGTCATGTCCGCCGCGTCAAACAAAGCGCCCAGCCAGGTGTAGTCATTCGCCCAGCCATCGGAGTACACGGTTTGCCCCATCAACTGCAGGTTGAGCTGCTGCGCCACGGTGTGCACCGATAGGCCGCGCTCCAGCACGATGCGCCGGGGGATGTGGTGCGTGGCCTCGGCCTGCGCGTCCCAATGGGTCCAGTGGTCTTCGGGCTTGATGAGGCTGCAATACGCGTGGCCATCGGGCAGCACAAAGCCAATTTCAATCGGATAACTATTGCGCCCGAAACCGGAGGCTTCTAAGGCAGCCAGGCATCAGGCGCGTCGGCTAATGCATCCTCGGCGGCGGCAATGTCGCGCCATTGCCAGGCTTGATGAAATAAACACCATTTGCTATCTATTTGGTAGCTGCTCCCGCACTACCTACGGCCTGAAATGCCAATTTGGCGGTCAATCAAGCTTGGCGTTAGCCGATAAAGCTGGATATAAACACAGTATCATCAGGCACCCAGCCCACGCTGGCATTGCCCCATGCCCGCCACCGCACGCCCAACGCACTCGCATTCACACGCGGGCGGGGCCACAGCGGGTGCCAAACCCAAGCTCTACAACCCGCGCCACCCGGAGCGCACGCTGCTCTACCAAACCATTGCCGAGCACTTCGAGACCTGGCATGAACTCGTCAGTGCAGGCCAGTTCGACGGGCAGGGCGATCACCACACCCCAAAGCCCTATGTCCGTCAAGCGTTTCGCAAGTATCTGGAGTGCGGCATTTTTGCCCACGGCTTTGCCAGGGCG
>CAJBMJ010000143.1 GCA_903954045.1 uncultured beta proteobacterium
ACCGGAACCTGCCCTATCCCTCGGGCGTTCAGCAAAGCCCAGGCGTCTCCCACATTGGCGGTGTCAGCAATGGTCACCACATTTGGCGTCATGATGTCACCCGCCGTGCTCAGCGGGTGGCGGTGCACCTCCACCTTGGTTGTTTGCGCATAGGCCGCCACTGCGCTGCGGTGAACCACATCGGTAGGCTCGATGTGGGCGGACCCATACTGCTGCGTATCTGCTGCATCTTGTGAATCACGCCCAATAGGCGCTATTCGCCTGGACCTTGTCAAGGCGGACATAGCGGAGACCTTGCGCAAATCCTCCATGGACCCCTGAAAAACCCTGCCCGACCTGCCATACACCGAAAACATACCTGCCTCCTGATTGAAAGCTAATCAGCATTGGACAGGAAAAGCGCCTGCAAGTCACTCAGAAAATCAAAGCCTCGCGAGGTGGGTCGAACACGATTGAAATCCAGCTCCAGCAGACCCTGGGCCTGAGCGCGCTCCAAGGCTGGCGTTATGGCAGACAGCGGCAGACCGGTCCGCTCGGAAAAATCCCTCAACCCAAAACCATGGCGCAATCGCAAGGCGTTCAACATGAACTCAAAGGGCAGTTCCGATCTGCTGACTTCCTCCACCTGGGCCAGAGCGTTTCCAGCCAGAGCACGATCCATGTAGAGATTGGGGTCACGGTAACGCACTTGCCGCACCACCCGGTGGGCAAAAGACAATTTGCTATGGGCGCCTGCGCCAAGCCCCAGATAGTCACCAAACTGCCAATAGTTCAGGTTGTGCGCGCACCGATGGCCTGCCCGGGCATAGGCGGAAACCTCGTAGCGATCCATGCCCGCTTTGGACGTAAGTTCGGTGATGTGATCCAGCATCGCATAGGCCGAATCTTCTTCGGGCAGTTCCGGGGGAAACTTGGCGAAATAGGTGTTGGGCTCGACCGTGAGGTGATAAATGGAGATATGCGGCGGAACAAACCCCAGGGCAATGTGCAAATCCTCACCCACCTGTTCCAGGGATTGGCCAGGCAGGCCATACATGATGTCCAGATTGAAGGTGTCAAACGCACTCGCAGCCTCTTGTACTGCCGCCAGGGACTGCGATCTGTCATGCACCCGGCCCAAGGCACGCAGATGGGAGTCGTTGAAACTTTGAACGCCGACAGACAGACGCGTCACTCCAGCCTGCCGAAATGCCCTGAAGCGATCTTTTTCAAAAGTACCCGGGTTGGCTTCCAGCGTGATTTCACAGCCGGGCTCCATTCGGACACGCGAGCGAACCTCTCCCAACAAACGGTCAATGGCTTCTGGCGAGAAGAGGCTAGGGGTGCCCCCCCCCAGAAAAACGCTATGAATGGACCGTCCCCAAATCAAAGGCAGCGAAGCCTCCAGGTCGGACACCAACGCCTCAACATAGCGCAGCTCCTGCAGTAGATCTGGTTTCTCATGCGAATTGAAATCGCAGTAAGGGCACTTTTTCAGGCACCACGGCAAATGCAGATAGAGAGACAGCGGCGGCAAGGCCTGCAGCTGCAAGGTTCCAGGACGCATGAAGTGCTGAACATCGAACGGTTCAGCCGGACCCGCAATCGAGTCATCCACCGCACTGATCGGTATGGATTTCACGGACTTAAGTCTGAGTCAACCAGCGATCGCGGATAAGAGAGACCATAGTATGTGCCGCCCGTCCCCGGTGGCTGTTGGCGTTCTTCACATGGACCGGCAGTTGCGCAAAAGTCTGGCCAAACTCAGGAATCCACATCACAGGATCGAAACCGAACCCGTTGCTGCCCGCAGGCTCCCGCGCGATATGCCCCTCTGCGCGCCCCATGGCAATCAGCGGTTCAGGGTCCAGCGGGGATCGCACGGCGACCAGAGTACTGACTAGTGCTGCGCGGCGGTTCTCCACGTTTTGCATTTGCTCAAGTAAAGCCCGCACATTGTTGTCATCGCCCTTGGGGTAGCCAAATTGCGTTGCGTAGTAGGCCGTGTCCACGCCCGGCAAACCTCCAAAAGCATCCACACAAAGACCTGCGTCATCGGCAAGCGCTGGCAGACCGGTGTGCTGCGCGGCGTTTCGAGCTTTGGCCAGGGCGTTTTCCACAAAGGTACGGTGCGGTTCAGGTGACTCAGGCACACCCAATTCACTTTGGGCGATGAGTGTGCAACCCAAGGGCGTAAACAGGGCCTGCAACTCGGCCAACTTGCCTTGGTTGTTGGACGCCAAAACAATATGCATAAAAAGTGCCTTCTGCCCTTGTATATGTTGCGTAAGCAGCTACTAAATTGATAGTGATTTCCGCTGCAAAAGCATCAGCTCAGAGATGCCTTTTTCCGCCAAATCGAGCAAAGCGTTCATTTCGGCGCGGGTAAAGGCAAGCCCTTCGGCAGTGCCTTGCACCTCCACAAAATGGCCCGCACCGGTCATGACCACGTTCATGTCGGTATCGCACGCAGAGTCCTCTGTGTACTCCAGGTCCAGCAAAGGTGTTCCGTCGACCACACCGACCGAAACGGCGGCCACCTGGGCGGAAATAGGGCTTTGGGAAATCTTGCCTTGGCCCAGCAGCCAGTCAACGGCGTCTTGTGCAGCCACGAAAGCGCCTGTAATGGCAGCGGTGCGGGTGCCACCGTCAGCCTGAATCACATCGCAGTCAAGGGCAATCGTACGTTCGCCCAGTAGTTTGAGGTCAAACACGGCACGCAGAGACCGACCAATGAGACGCTGAATTTCCTGCGTTCGGCCGGACTGTTTGCCCTTGGCCGCTTCACGGTCACTGCGGGTATGCGTGGCGCGGGGCAACATGCCGTATTCGGCTGTGACCCAACCCTCTCCGCTGCCTTTTTTGTGAGGAGGTACCCTTTCTTGCACCGACGCTGTACACAACACCTTGGTGCCGCCGAACTCAATCAGCACTGAACCTTCCGCATGGCGGGTATAGCCCCTCGTGATTTTGACTGGGCGCAATTGATTCGAGGTGCGCCCCCCGGAACGAACAAATGAATTCATAGTTTCAAGGTTTGCGAATGACTGAGCGCCGAATGGCCTCATGAATTTCAGCGATAGAACGCTCGACTGCGGCTGCGTCCAACTCCTCGGCATTTCGAACAGAACCAACCGGCTGCAAGGTAGACGTAAATTCCCCCCGCGCTATGCCTTCGGTGGAGATGGTTCCGCGGTTGGTTTCCGGTGTTCCTGCAGACTCCCACTCCAGGGCAAGCAAAGTGACGTTGTCACTTTGAGATCCCGCTTTGAGCAATGCCTTTTCTGTCAGTTCGGGGGCGGATTGTGATACCGGTTTTTGACTGAGCTGCCGCACAATATCGGACTCTTCCAATGTGCCCCACAGGCCGTCCGAACAGAGAAGCAATTTATCTCCCTGCTCCAAGGGAACGGGGCCAGCCAGATCGAAAACCGGCTTTGCTGGGGAACCCAGGCAGGTGTAGAGAACATTGCGGTTTACGGTAGGCGGCAAACTCCCCGCACGACCGGCATCCTGCTGCTGCTCCAGATACGAGTGGTCACGTGTTCGCACCACCAACTCTCCAGCCCGCACCAGGTAAAGACGTGAATCGCCACAGTGCACCCAGTGGGCAAATCCGCCCTGCACAATGGCCGCCACCAGCGTAGTGCGCGGTGTATCCAACATATGGTGTTCGCTTGCGTAACGCAATATTTGATGGTGTGCTTCCATCACAGCCGCTTTGAAGAAAGCCTGAATGTCTTCAATCTCGGAACCGGTTTCCTTTTGGTAGGCACTGGCGATTGTTTGCAAGGCTATCTGGGCCGCAATCTCCCCCGCCGGATGACCGCCCATGCCGTCGGCGAGCAGAAACAACCCTGAATTGCGGGTGTAGCAATACCCCATGCGGTCTTCGTTTTTCTCACGACCGCCTTTGCGGCTTATCTGAAAAACTGAAAACTTCATTTGGGTTTCACGCCAAGGTTAGACGGGGCTTGCACAGATTTTTTGGGATCGGCAACGATATTGTCAAACTGCATACGCACCTTCTCAGTCACGCTCAGTCGGGTGTACTTGCGCTCACCTTCACGGCTTAGCTCTTTTTGAAGTGCAAAAACGGATTGCGGTCTGGAAAGCGGGTCCATGGCCATGCACCACTCCACTACTTCAATGAGATTGTCCGAGTAAACACCCCGCAAGCGCCCTAGCGCAATTGCAATGCGATCTTTTTCCTGCCGCTGCGGGGCTTCGCTGGGCGGATAACCCTGCATGCAAGCGTACATGCAAGCACCTATGGCATAAATATCGGTCCAGGGCCCCATGGTGGAGTCACGCCGGTACATCTCCGGCGCGGCAAAACCGGGGGTGTACATGGGTCGGACAAAGTTGCCTTCCTTGCTCAGCACCTCACGCGCAGCACCAAAGTCAATCAGCACAGATTTGTTGTCATCGGTGATGAATACATTGGCGGGCTTGATGTCCAGATGCAGCATCTTGTGCTGGTGCACTATGCGCAAACCTCGCAAAATCTCGTCAAAAAGGGAGCGGATGGTTGATTCGCGAAAGACCTTGTTCTGCTTCAATTCTCTTGCTGTCACGATGAAATCTTGCAGGGCTGCCCCTTCCAGGTAATTCATCACCATGTACACGGTCTCGTTTTCCCGAAAGAAGTTCAGCACGCTAACGACCGAAGGGTGAGATATCTGTGCCAGCGAACGCCCTTCTTCAAAGAAGCTCTTCAAGCCCAGTCGATAGAGCGAAAGCTTCTCGGGCTGAACTTGGGGCATCAACTCACCCGGAGCGCGCGAGGCCAGGGACGAGGGCAAGTACTCCTTCACCGCAACTTGCTGCCCGTCCGAATCCTGCGCCAGATAGACCAGCCCAAACCCTCCGGCGGCAACCTTGCGAATGATTTTGTAACCCCCAATGATGGTATCCGGGGGCAGCGGGGCTGGCTTGACCTTGGTCATAAATAGCGATAGGGGACTCGTCTGTTGCGTCGGAACCGGGTTATTCTCGGGGTCCAGTTTTATGAACCAAAAACAGCAATGCCAGTTTACAGCATGACTGGCTATGCCAGTGCACAGCACAGCACAGCCAACAACAGCAACGACAGTGAGCCCAAAGTCCAGGCCGCAGGCCACCTCGGCCTCGAAATCCGATCCGTCAACAGCCGCTTCCTGGACTTGTCGTTTCGTCTCCCGGAAGATCTCCGTCAACTTGAACCAGCCCTTCGGGAACTGCTGGTGGCCCGCATCAAGCGTGGAAAAGTAGAAATACGTGCCTCCATCGAAGCTGCCAACTCCACAGGAGTGGCCGAGCCAACACCCAAACTGTTGCAGCGTTTGAATGCTGTGCAGGACAACGTCAAGGCGTGGTTGCCCCAGGCAACCGTGCTTAGTGTGGCCGATGTGCTGCGTGTAGCCGCGGCCGAACAGGGCAGCACACATGACTGGTCTTTTGCTTTGATGCCGCTGGCTGAAAAAGCCCTGAAAGAACTTTTGGATGCGCGCCAGCGCGAGGGCGCCCGCCTCGCGACCATGCTGACCGAGCGCCTGGAACAGTTGCGCGCGCTCGCCCAGCAAGCTGTACCGCTAGTGCCTAAACTGGTGGAGCAGCAGCGACTTCGTTTCATGGAGCGCTGGAAAGAGGCTATGGCGCTTACCGATGGAAGCACCCTGCCGGAGGCCGCCCAAGACAGGGCGTTGACTGAAGCCACCGCCTTTGCCATTCGCATCGATGTGGCGGAAGAAGTCACCCGCTTGAGCTCGCATCTGGACGAAATTGAGCGCCTGCTTAAGAAAGGGGGCGAAGTCGGCAAGCGACTGGACTTCCTGATTCAGGAACTCCATCGCGAAGCGAACACAATGGGATCAAAGTCATCCGCACTTGAACTGACCCACATTTCCGTGGATATGAAAGTGCTCATTGAACAAATGCGCGAACAGGTGCAAAACATAGAATAAGGTTTTTTGCCATGGACTACCCAGGAAACCTCTTTGTCGTAGCTGCCCCCAGCGGCGCCGGAAAGTCCAGCTTGGTCAAGGCCCTGCTGGAACTCGACTCTCGTGTTCAACCATCTGTTTCCCACACAACGCGCGCGCCGCGTGGACAGGAAAAGCATGGCCGTGAGTACTTTTTTGCATCACAGCAAGAATTCGACGCCATGGTCGCCGCAGACGCCTTTGTGGAATGGGCCAATGTGCACAACCAGCGCTACGGCACCTCCAAAAAGGCCATCGAGGAGCGCATGGCCCAAGGGGCGGATGTGATTCTTGAGATCGACTTCCAGGGCGCCATTCAGATCAAGAACATCTTCTCCAACGCAGTTTGCATTTTCATACTTCCTCCAAGTTGGGAAGAGTTGCGTTCCCGCCTGGAGCGCAGGGGCGAGGATGCGCCCGACATCATTGACATGCGCATGCGAAATGCGCAGGCAGAGGTGGCGCATGTCGAAAAATTTGACTTCGTTATAATCAACGAGTTGTTCGATAGGGCACTCTTCGATTTGAAAGCCATCGTTCACTCTCAGCGGCTCAAGTTCTCGGCGCAACGGCGTGCCCGGGTTGAAACCTTCAAAGCGCTGAATATCCCCTAATCGTCTTGTCCTCTGGAGAAACACCATGGCCCGTATTACTGTTGAAGACTGCCTCGAGAAAATTCCCAATCGCTTTCAGCTGGTGTTGGCAGCGACCTACCGCGCCCGCATGCTCAGTCAAGGACACACACCCAAGATTGAAAGCAAAAACAAACCTGGCGTGACAGCATTGCGCGAAATTGCTGCTGGAAAAGTCGGGTTGGAGATGCTGAAAAAAGTTCCGCTCTGAGCTTAATTCCCAGAATGAAAAAGCACCGCTTGCGGTGCTTTTTTTTCGTCCGCGCGAAGGGCATTTCGCTGCGCTACATTTAAGGCATGGGTAACGCTCCTCCAACTCAGCCGATTGCTGCTGCCGCCGTAAATGCTGCAGCCGCCAGCTTTGCCCGATTGACAAGCAAACTGGACTATCTTTCAAACTCTGACATCGAGCAAGTTCGCCAAGCCTATCGGTTCGCCGATGAAGCGCATTTGGGCCAGCTCCGTAACAATGGCGAGCCCTACATCACCCACCCCATCGCGGTTGCAACCCAGTGCGCAGAGTGGAAGCTCGACCTGCAGGCGCTCATGGCGGCCCTGCTTCATGACGCACTGGAGGACTGTGGCGTCACAAAGATTGAGTTGATAGAGCGCTTTGGCTCACCCGTCGCGGAACTGGTCGACGGACTGACCAAGCTGGACAAACTCCAATTTAATACCCGCGAAGAAAACCAGGCCGAGTCGTTTCGAAAGATGCTGCTGGCAATGGCGCGGGACGTACGCGTCATCCTGATCAAGCTAGCGGACCGCTCTCACAATATGAGAACGCTGTCGGACGTGTCCCCATCGAAATGGGCCAGAATTTCTTCAGAAACTCTTGAGATATACGCCCCGATAGCCCATCGCCTGGGCCTAAACCAGACCTACCGAGAACTCCAAGACCTTTCTTTTCGTCACCTGCGCCCTTGGCGGTATGCAATTCTTGCAAAAGCCGTCACCAAGGCCCGTAGTCGCCGTCGCGACCTCATACAGAAGGTGCAGAAGGAAGTGGAAGGCGTTTTTTCGGCGGCAAGCATGCCTATTCGCATTGCAGGCCGCGAAAAAACCCTGTATTCGATTTACCAAAAGATGACCACAAAGCACCTCAGCTTTGCGCAGGTAACCGACATCTATGGGTTCCGGGTTCTGGTACCCACCGTGCTGGATTGCTACACGGCACTTGGGCTGCTGCATCAGCTCTACAAACCGGTGCCTGGAAAATTCAAGGACCATATTGCCATTGCCAAACTCAACGGTTACCAGTCCTTGCACACCACACTGGTTGGCCCAGCAGCAATTAACGTGGAATTCCAGATGCGCACCGAGGCCATGCATCTGGTGGCCGAATCCGGGGTTGCAGCGCATTGGCTCTACAAAGTCAAAAACCCGCAAGACACGTCCAATGATCGTCTAGGGACCAAATGGCTGCAATCCTTGCTTGATATACAGGACGAAACCCGCGATGCCGCAGAGTTTTGGGACCATGTCAAAGTCGACTTATTCCCCGATGCAGTCTACGTATTTACGCCCAAAAGCCAAATTTTGGCGCTGCCGCGGGGAGCCACAGTCGTGGATTTTGCCTACGCCATTCACAGCAACGTTGGCGACCGCACGGTTGCAGCCCGCATCAATGGTGAACAGGCACCACTCAGAACCGAACTGAAAAACGGCGACGTGGTGGAAGTAGTCACCGCCCCAGTATCTGCGCCTAACCCGGCCTGGCTGAGCTTTGTCAGAACCGGGCGGGCACGCTCCAAAATACGCCACCATCTCAAAACCATGGCGCATACGGAATCAGAAAGCCTCGGGCAACGGTTGTTGGCACAGGCGCTGCGAGCAGAGGGCATCGAGAGTTTTCCTGATGCAGAGCCACGCTATGCACCCATTTGGGAAAAAATCCTTCGCTTTACTGGAAGCAAAAACAAGCACGAACTGCTGACTGACATCGGGCTTGGCAAGCGCATTGCCCACATTGTCGCCAAAAGAGTGGTCCATCTTTTGTCTGAAGCGGGAGAGCG
>CAJBMJ010000144.1 GCA_903954045.1 uncultured beta proteobacterium
GGTGCGAGCGCAGACCGGTTGCCGAGAAAGCAAGGACCGCAGCACAGACCAGGGCGGCCAGAGCAAACCACACAGTTGCTCTATTTTTTATAGCTGCTTGCGCATACAGAACAAGGGCTAGCAACGCAAACAGCACATAAACCCAGATATCCCACAGTTCCGCTTGCTGCAACTGCGCCACTGTGCCAGCGACCAACCCGAACAAAACGGGCCACAGCCCTTGCGCCATTGCGGTGCGTTTCAAGAGAGCAAAAGTCACTAGGCGCATAGGGCCATGCTAACCCGGCATGGCCAACAGTCCAAGTGGCGCGCCTTTTGCTTTATCCTTCAGCAGCACTCCAAAGATTGTCCATGTCCATTCACGCCGCGCTCAACCACGTCACCCACTACAAATACGATCGCCTGGTCAACCTTGGCCCCCAGGTGATACGCCTGCGCCCTGCTCCCCATTGCCGCAGCAAGGTGCTGTCCTATTCCCTGAAGATCGAGCCCGGTGTTCATTTCGAAAACTGGCAGCAGGACCCTTTTTCCAATTACCAGGCCCGTTTGGTGTTTCCCGAGAAAACCACCGAGTTCAAGGTCACGGTCGATCTGGTGGTCGAGATGGCGGTCTACAACCCGTTTGATTTCTTCCTGGAACCCGAAGGCGAGGAGTTTCCGTTCAGCTTTGAAGGCGGAAGCTACGAAGCCAACCTCAAGCAGGAACTCGCGCCCTACCTAGTCGCCGACCCGGTCACTCCGCTGCTGCAGGGTTTTCTGGACCGGATCGACCGCACCAAACGCCGTACTGTCATTTTTCTGGTGGACCTCAACACCCTGGTACACAAGGCGATCAACTACACCATCCGCATGGAGCCTGGCGTGCAAACGCCCGAAGAAACGCTCAAGCTGGCATCCGGCTCCTGCCGCGACTCGGCGTGGCTGATGGTGCAACTGCTGCGCAACTGTGGCCTGGCAGCGCGCTTTACCTCTGGCTACCTGATCCAGCTCAAGCCGGATGTCAAAAGCCTGGACGGCCCTAGCGGCACCGAGGTGGACTTTACCGACCTGCATGCATGGTGCGAGGTCTATCTGCCGGGTGCTGGCTGGATCGGACTGGATGCCACATCGGGCCTTTTGGCCGGTGAAGGCCACATTCCGCTGGCGTGCACACCGCAGCCCTCCGGCGCGGCCCCCATTGAAGGTGGCGTGGACGAGAGCGAGGTAGAGTTTGCGCACCACATGGCGGTGACCCGCATATACGAGTCACCCCGCGTTACCAAACCCTATACCACCGAGCAATGGGCCGATGTTATGGCCCTGGGCGAAGCAGTCGATGCTGAGCTGGTGGCTGGTGATGTGCGCCTGACCATGGGCGGCGAGCCTACCTTCGTGGCAGTGGACGACCGCGATGCCGCCGAATGGAATACCGACGCCCTGGGCCCCACCAAACGCGGTTTTGCCACCGCACTGGTACACAAGCTGCGTGACGAATACGGCCAGGGCGGCTTTTTGCATTTTGGCCAAGGCAAGTGGTACCCCGGCGAGCAGTTGCCGCGCTGGGCGCTCAACATCTATTGGCGTGCCGACAAACAAAAGGTCTGGTCCAACCCGGCGCTGTTTGCCGATGAGCGCGTTCCTACCCACTACACCAGCGAAGACGCGGGCTTTTTTCTTCGCACGCTGGCCTCCAAACTGGGCCTGACCGACAAATACATTCAGACAGCCTATGAGGACACCTGGTATTACCTGTGGCGTGAACGGCGCCTGCCGGTCAACGTAGACCCATTCAACTCCAAGCTCGATGACGAAATGGAGCGCGCGCGCCTGCGCCGTGTGTTCGAGCAAAAACTCGACACGCCGGTGGGCTATGTATTGCCCGTGAAGCCCGGCATTGCCGGAGCAGGCCCACGCCTGAGTGGTCCGTCGTGGGTGACCGGACCCTGGTTTTTCCGTGACGAGCGCATGTACCTCATGCCCGGCGACTCCCCCATGGGACTGCGCCTTCCGCTCGACTCGCTTCCCTGGGTAAGCAAAGGTGATTTCCCGTACCTGATTGAGCAAGACCCCTACGCACCGCGCAGCGATCTGCCCTCGCATGATGCTTTTGCCACGCGCTACGCGCCGCCAGTGCCCCAGACATCGAGTGGCGCGCTGCAAACCGGGGAGATCGACTACCTGAGCCGCAGCGTACCCCGCCGTGGTGAAGCCACCCGCACCCTGCAGAACCCGCTGGCATCATCCACCAGCACAGTGGCGGCCCACGCCCAAAGCAGCGCGCAGGCCGAGCCCGCCGAATACTCCCGAGCGCCCGAGCGCAATGAGTCTGCCCACTGGATCACCCGCACTGCCCTGTGCGTTGAAGTGCGTGACCCCCGCCGCGCCAGCGGCCCCAAGGCCGAGGCCGTAGGCCACAAGTCGGGCGTGATGTATGTATTTATGCCACCGCTGGAGCGCCTGGAAGACTACCTGGACCTGCTGGCCGCCATCGAAGCCACTGCCGAAGAACTGAAAGTGCAGATCGTGCTGGAGGGCTACTCGCCCCCACGCGATCCACGCCTGAAGCTGCTGCAAGTGACGCCTGACCCCGGTGTGATCGAGGTGAACATTCACCCGGTCACGAACTGGAAAGAATTGGTCTACAACACCGAGTTTTTGTACAACGCCGCGTTTGAGTCGCGCCTGTCGGCCGAGAAGTTCATGACCGATGGCCGCCACACCGGCACAGGCGGTGGCAATCACTTTGTGATGGGTGGTGCCACTCCGTCCGACAGCCCCTTCCTGCGCAAGCCAGAACTGCTGGCCAGCCTGCTGCTGTACTGGCACAACCACCCGTCTTTGAGCTATTTGTTCAGCGGCATGTTTGTGGGGCCCACTAGCCAGGCACCGCGTGTGGACGAGGCCCGCAACGACCAGCTGTATGAGCTGGAAATAGCCATCGAGCAGATTTACAAAAACCGCGAAATCTTCGGCCAGAGCATGCCGCCGTGGTTGGTGGATCGCACTTTGCGCAACATTTTGATTGACGCAACCGGCAACACCCACCGTAGTGAGTTTTCCATCGACAAGATGTACTCACCCGATTCCAGTACCGGCCGCCTGGGCCTGCTGGAGCTGCGCGCCTTCGAGATGCCACCGCACCCCCACATGAGCAGCGTGCAGCAGTTGCTGCTGCGCGCCTTGGTGGCGCGGTTCTGGAAAACTCCTTACAAAGCACCTGCCACCCGTTGGGGTACGGAGCTGCATGACCGATTCATGCTGCCAAGTTTCATCAAACAGGATTTTGATGATGTGGTCTCCGAGATGAACCAGGCGGGCTATGCCTTTGACGCTAGCTGGTTTGCGCCGCATTACGAGTTTCGCTTTCCCCTGGTCGGATCGGTACAGACCGCTGGCGTGGTCATGAC
Organism: uncultured beta proteobacterium; assembly: GCA_903954045.1. Taxonomy (GTDB): domain Bacteria; phylum Pseudomonadota; class Gammaproteobacteria; order Burkholderiales; family Burkholderiaceae_C; genus Allorhodoferax. The sequence goes on from CAJBMJ010000144.1 coordinate 3,387, forward strand.
ACTGCGCAATGCGCTCGAACCCTGGCATGTGATGGGTGAAGAAGGCGCTGTTGGCGGCACGGCCCGTTACGTCGACTCTTCGCTGGAGCGTGTGGAGGTACACGTCAGCGGATTTAACGAGAGCCGCTATGTTGTCACCTGCAATGGCGAAGCGCTGCCCATGCAAAGCACCGGGACCGTGGGTGAGTTCGTGGCAGCCGTGCGATACAAAGCCTGGAACCCGCCTAGCAGCCTGCACCCCAGCATTGGCGTGCATGCACCGCTCACCTTTGACCTGGTGGACACCTGGATGAAACGTTCGCTGGGCGGTTGCCAGTATTTTGTGGCGCACCCCGGTGGCCTGAGCTACGAAACCTTCCCGGTCAACTCCTACGAAGCCGAGAGTCGCCGCCTGTCCCGCTTTGCCGCCATGGGTCACACCCCTGGGGTCATGCAAATACCCCCCGCCACCATCAACGTGCCGGGCAGCAAAGAATTTCCCTTCACGCGCGATTTGCGGCGGTAATTGCGGCCTGCGCCTCGGTCAATTTGTCCATCACACTGGACGAATTGACATAGGACAAGGCGCGCACTCTGGCGCAACTTCACAATGCTCTTGGGGTTCACGTTGTGTGAATCCGTATTGCCATTGCAGAAGGGACTCTGCTCACCATGAAATTCAGCACACGCCTATATCTCTGTCTCGCCATACCGGCGCTGGTTTTCGTCGCCGCTTTGGCAAACAGCACTTGGGGTCTGTCCAAGACTGAGCAACAGTTTGACAACTACATTCATACGGAAGAGAGCATTCGTGTGGGGCTGTCGGAAATGTTGACCCAGGGTCTGCAAATGGGTCAGGCCCTTCGCAACATGATTCTGGATCCGGCCAATCCCAAAGCCAAGGAAAACCTGGTCGCGGCATTGGCTGCCTACGACAAAGCGTATGCCTCCACGGCTGCAACGGCAAAAGGCACTCCTTTTGAGTCATCGCTCAAGGCCCTTCCAGCCCTGCGTACTGCGCAGGCTGAGGGGCAGAACAAAGTGATTGCCGCGATGGCAGTGGACACGGCCACGGCTATCAAGACACTTAATTCGGAAGAGACACCGGCATGGCGCAAGCTCAAAGCCGAATTGATCAAGCAACTGGAAGCGGCACAGAAGCAGTCCGAACTCATGCACGAGGAGGTCCAGTTGAATGCCGACAGGTCGGTGAAAGCATCTCTGGTGTTGGGATGCATTGCCGTTCTGGTTGCAGTGGTTTTGGCGCTCGTTGTGCAGCGTTCGTTGCAGCGCGAGTTGGGCGGAGAACCCGCCAGTGCCCGTGACGCAATGGCCATGGTTGCCCAGGGCGATTTGTCGACCGATCTGACTTTGCAGAGCGGAGACGCAAGCCTGTTGGGCGCGCTGGGTCAGATGCAAACGTCTTTGCGCGCGATGGTGGGAGACATTCGCAGCTCGGTTGACTCGGTGTCGACTGCGTCTGCTGAAATTGCGGCGGGGAACCAGGACCTGGCTAACCGCACCGAGCAAACCGCTTCGAGTCTGCATGGAACCGCCTCTGCGGTAGATGACCTGATCAGCACCGTCAAAGACACATTCGAGTCCGCCAGCCGCGCCCAGCAGATGGCAACAGCGGCCGCTGAAGTCGCCAAACGCGGTGGCATTGTGGTGTCGCAGGTGGTTACCACCATGGACGGCATCAACGCCTCATCGAAAAAAATCGCCGACATCATCGGCGTGATCGATGGCATTGCCTTTCAAACCAACATTCTGGCTCTCAATGCCGCCGTAGAAGCCGCACGTGCCGGTGAACAAGGCAGAGGTTTCGCCGTGGTCGCCAGCGAAGTGCGCAGCTTGGCTGGCCGCTCGGCAGAGGCAGCCAAGGAAATCCGCGGTCTGATTGCCGATTCGGTCACCAAGGTAGAGGCCGGTTCCCGACTGGTGGGGGACGCCGGGCAAACCATGACCGAAATCGTCGGCTCGGTGCAAAGCGTGGCCGACATTGTGGAAGAGATCAAAGAGGCCACCGACCATGAATCGGGCGGCATTTCTCAGATCAATCAATCCATCGCCCAACTCGACCAGATGACGCAGCAAAACTCTGCTTTGGTGGAGCAATCGGCCGCAGCCGCAGAGAGCTTGAGCGAACAGGCCAACCGCCTCTTGCAAGTCTGCAACCGGTTCAATTTGGGGCAGAGTCGATTGTTGCCCGGCTGAAAGTTCATTCGCAGGTTCATGGTCAACGTAGAGCTGACGGTTCGACATACTAATTTCCTCCCAACACCTCGCCCGAGATGCCCCATAATGATGCATCGATCAACTCTTTATGGTTAAAACATCTATGAATAAATTGCTTTCAATGCTGGCAATGGTTTTCTTTGCCACGGTGTCGGTAGCGGGTGAATTTGACGATTTGCGCACCGAAATGACGGCGGCCCGCGAGTCGCTGGTAACCTTGGTTGTAAACAAAGACAAACGTGGAGCAGAGCAGCAAAAGGTTGTCAAAGACACCGCCGACAAGGTGTCTGCGCACCTGGCCAAAATGAAGGCCCCTGCTGGCAAGGAAGCGCAGTTCAAGGAACTCGTAGACACCTGGGCGGCATTCAAGAAGACACGCGAAACCGAGCTGGTACCAGCGGTTCTTGCTGGCAAAGATGATGATGCCAAGAAACTGGTGAACGGCATTCAAAAAGAGCGTTACACCAAATGCCAGCAGTTGCTGGGTGAACTTGGCGGTTGAATTTTTTCTTACTCACAATGGGGCCACACTGTTGCAAAGCAGTGTGGCTTTTTAGATGAAACTCTTCGAAGTAAAAATTGGTACGCGTGTTGCACTGGCTTTCGGGCTGGTACTGGTGACGATTGCAATGCTCGTACTTGCGGTTCAGACAGGTCTGTCACGCGTTGCAAAGAACTCGGATGAGATGGGAGAAGGAGTGAGCCTTCAGGCCCAGGCGACAGAAATTCATCTGATGGCCAAAGACAACGCCATTGCAAGCATGGTGATACTTGTATCCGGCAGCACCGACTTGCAAAACAAACTTTCAAAAGAGATTTCAGAGCGCGATGAACGGATTGTCAAGAAGCTCGCGGGACTGGAAAGCGCATTGGCGGACCATGAAAAAGAGTCCGCGCTGGTTGCCGAAATCCGCAAACGGCACAAACTGTATGTAGCCGGAGTGCAGCGCATCGTTGGCATGGTGAAAGACGGCAAGCAAGCAGAGGCCGCGTTTTCAGCAGACGAAGAAATGATCCCGATGCTTGCACCGTTTCTTGCGGCCATCGAGAAACTCAATGCCAGCCAGGTTGAATACGTGATTGCAACTGGCGCCTCCAACACCCAGCAAATCAGCTCTACCCGCACTCAATCGCTAGTAGCTGGGTTAGTGGCTGCCCTTCTGGCTGCGGCGGCTGGCATGTGGCTCGTCAGGAGCATCACGGGACCGTTGAAATCCGCAGTGGCGGTTGCTGACGCAGTGTCACATGGCGACCTGACGCACCCGGTAACCGTTCGTGGTTCAGATGAAGTTTCTTCACTGATGCGCGCGTTGTCCGAGATGCAGGCCAGTCTCTCCTCGGTGGTGTCCAAAGTGCGTCAGGGGTCGGATTCGGTGGCCGCAGCGAGCGCAGAGATCGCGTCGGGAAACATGGACCTCTCCAACCGCACCGAAGCTCAGGCTGGCGTGCTCGAGAGGACCGACGCATCCATGTCAGAACTGGGTGATGCAGTGCGACATAACGCCGATAGTGCGCGCCAGGCCAATCAGTTGGCCATGCAGGCCAGCGCCGTCGCAGTTCGAGGTGGCGAGGTTGTCGGCCAGGTCGTGGAAACGATGCGCGGCATCAACGAGTCTTCACGCCGGATTGCGGACATCATTCAGGTGATCGACGGCATCGCGTTCCAGACCAACATACTGGCACTCAACGCGGCTGTCGAGGCAGCCCGCGCCGGCGAACAGGGTCGTGGATTTGCCGTGGTCGCCAGTGAAGTGCGCTCTTTGGCTGGCCGATCTGCCGATGCGGCAAAAGAAATCAAGGGGCTTATCAATGCGAGCGTTGCGCGTGTTGAACAGGGCACTGTGCTGGTGAATCAGGCTGGCTCCACCATGACAGAAGTAGTCACCGCCATTCGCAGCGTTACGGATCTCATGGGAGAGATCAGCGCTGCTAACTCTGAGCAGAGTAACGACATGTCCCAGATCAGCCAGGCTGTCATGCAGATGGATCAGGTGACCCAGCAAAATGCGGCCTTGGTAGAGCAAATGGCCGCTGCTGCGGGAGGCCTGAGGTCGCAGTCGCAAGAACTGGTTCAGACCGTTGCGGTTTTCAAAATTTCGGAACAGTCTGGCTTGGGCGGCAGGCTTTTGCTACCCGCATAAATCGAGGAGCTTGCTGCAGAAATTTCAGTAAGACCCCAGGCTCCCGACGATGACTACCAACTGGAACAAGTTGATTGCGATTGCTGTTTTGTGGATTTTTCGAAACACAGGAATGGCCACAGCATCGTCGGCCTGAATCTGGTTACCCAGTGCGTCCATTCTGGGAAGAAACGTAGCACGAAGTGCCAAAGTAAGTGCCGCAATGGCTGCGGCACCCGTGGCAAAAACAATGCGCCCTGAAAAAACATAGCTCAACATGGTCCCCGAAGCCACCACGAATGCAATGCGGTAATAGGTGTTGTAAACCTAGAAACGGCAGTTCACTACCCGCAATAGCCCTCTGACCAAGCACGGGCGCGGGTTTGCGCGGATTTGGCACACTCACCCAATGGGTGAACACAAACGTAGGCCAATGGGAGCCCTTGCCAAGCTCAAAGAAGGAAC
>CAJBMJ010000145.1 GCA_903954045.1 uncultured beta proteobacterium
AGCATGATGGCGTTGGCGAGGCCGTGCGGCGTGTGGTACTTGCCACCGAATTGGTGGGCAATGGCATGGACGTAGCCCACGTTGGCACGGGTAAACGCAAAACCGGCGTAGGTGGAGGCCAGCGACATCTTTTCGCGTGCGGCCAGGTTTGTTCCGTCGGTGTAGGCGGTATGCAGGTTGTCAAAAATCAGTCCCACTGCCGACAAAGCCATGCCGTCCGAATACGGGGTGGTCCAGTTGCCCACAAAGGCCTCAATGGCATGGGTCAGTGCGTCGATACCAGTGGCAGCCGTAATGTGCGGCGGCAGACCGGTCATGAGTTCGGGGTCGAGGGCCGCCATTTTGGGGACCATGCGCGGGTCAACGATCACCAGTTTCTGGTGGCGCTCAGGATCGGAGATCACGGCGGCTACGGTGACTTCCGAGCCTGTACCTGCGGTGGTGGGCACTGCGTAAATGCGCACCGGCGTGTGCAGCCCTTTGAGGTAGCCCGCCAGCTTACGCAGGGGTTTGGGGTTGGCCACGGCCACTGCAATGGCTTTTGAGGCGTCCATGGACGAACCACCACCAAAGGCCACGATGGCGTCACAGTCGTGCTCCTGGAAAAACTCGATTCCTTTTTCAATCAGCGGAATAGGGGCATCGGGAGTGATCTCGTCAAAAACCACAAATTCAGTCCCGCCAGCAGTCAGTGCGTCGGTGAGGCTTTTCAGCAAACCGAGCTTGGAGATCATGCTGTCGGTCACGATCAGAATCTTCCTGTGACCAAAACCAGCCACCGCCTGGCCCAGGCGGGCGCTGGAGCCGGGCCCCACCAGCAAAGTCGGTTGTGGAATGGGAATGTAGCGGGTCACCAGACCGGCACCCTTCATAAGGGCACTCAAGCCTTTGGCACGCATCGAATCGCTCAACATTTCAGATAACACAGCGGTCTCCCGGAAAACCTGACAAAAAGGTTCGTCAGTATGCCTGCGCTTTGCTTTTTTTGGAGGGTGTTCTCTCTATGGACAAACCCTGATGTGTTGGAGTAGGTATGTCAGTACCCACCGGTCAAGCGCGGCTGGTGAGTGCGGCTAGGGCCGTCAGAGCCGCAGTTTCGGAGCGTAGCACGCGCGAACCCAATGACACCGGGGCGAACCCTGCGGTCAAGGCTGCGTCTTCTTCAGTCCGGCTCCAGCCGCCTTCGGGACCAGAGAGGAATATCGCCTCCTGTTTGGGAGCTCGCCATTGGGCCAGCGCCAGCGAGCCTGGGGCCAGCGACAGTAACAAGAGCGAACCCAGGCTGTCTGAAACGGTGGGTAGCCATTGCCCCAGCGTAGCCACCGGCCAGATGCGGGGCACACGGTTTCCGCCGCACTGCTCACAGGCAGACACAGCCACGCTTTGCCAGTGGGCCACTTTTTTCTCGGCGCGCTCCCCGCTCAGGCGCAAGACACTGCGCTCACCCATTAGCGGCTGGATGCTGGCAACTCCCATTTCGGTGGCCTTCTCCACCAACCAGTCCATGCGGTCGTTGGCGGGCATGCCCACGGCCAGGTGAACCTTGAATGCTGCTTCCCGCTCAATGCAGTGGTGTGTGCCCACCTGCACCTGCACATCGCTGCGGCCCATACGCGTGACCGTGGCCTCGTACTCCCCGCCTGCACTGCTGCCCTCCCAACCCGGGCCGTGGTTGAACAAGGTGATGGCGTCTCCGGGTTGCAGGCGCAGCACCTGCACATGGCGCGCCGCGCCCGCCGGTAAATCCAGCACAAGACCGGTGGCCAGGGGGGCTGGGCAGAAGAAACGTGGCATAACTTGCTACAAAGTTAGTAGCTATTCACGCAATCAATACGAGGGCTAGAGGCACATTTAGCCTTAAGAACGACCAAAGGCAAAGACGTTGGGTACTTCGATGCCCTCCACCTTCTCGATGAGGCGCAATAGAGGCTTGAGCTCGCGGTAGCGGGCGCAAGTGGAGCGCAGGTAGTGAATGAAGCGGGGGGCATCGGCCAAGTATTGCGGTTTGCCGTCACGCAGGGTCAGGCGGGCAAAAATGCCGGCCACTTTGAGGTGGCGCTGCAGCCCCATCCACTCCACTCCCCGGTAGAACTCGCCAAAGTCATCGCCCACCGGCAGGCCTGCCTTGCGGGCTTTTTCCCAGTAGCGAATGGTGATGTCCAGGCAAAAATCTTCTTCCCAGCTGAGGAAGGCATCGCGCATCAAACTGGCAATGTCATAGGTGATGGGCCCGTACACCGCGTCCTGAAAGTCCAGAACCCCGAGTTGGCGAACCCCCACGCTTGCCACTGCGTGTGCTGCGCTGCCCCCCGAGGGGGCTAATTTTGGCTCCGCCGCACTGCGTGAGCCTTGGGGCGGTCCGGCGGAAAATTGCGCGGAAACCTCGTCTTCCACCATCAGGTTCCGGGGCATGAAATCCCGATGCACGTACACACTGGGCCAGGACAGATTGTTCTGGATGATGCAGGCGAATGCGTCGTCCAGCGTCTTGCGCATGGCGGCATCGACCGCTACTTTGCGGTGCTCGCCCAGATACCACTGCGGAAAGAGTTCGAGCTCCCGGCTCAGCAAAGCATGGTCATAGGGAGGTAGCACGCCCTCTTTCGAGGCCAATTGCCATTGCACCAAGGTGTCTACAGCCTGCAAATACAGATCCAGCGGCGGAGCCGCCTGCGGATCAATGACCTGCATCATGGTTTTGGTGCCCAGGTCCGTCAGCAGCATGAAACCGTGGGCTTCATCCCATGCCAACACTTCCGGTGCCCGCAGACCCGCCGCCCGCATTAACTGCGCAATCTGTACAAAGGGCTTGGAGTTTTCCTTGTCGGGCGGGGCATCCATCACGACCAGGGAGCCGCGCGAACCGTCCACCCGGAAATACCGTCGGAAACTGGCATCCGCAGATGCCAGACGCAATGAGTCGGGCTGCAAGCCATGGTCAGCTTGTACGGCGGACATCCATTGCCTGAACTGGAATTCGCGGGCAGCGTCGGGCCACTGGATGGCGCTGGCGCTGGCGGGTGATGTGGAGGGGTTTGGAGGAATGGCGCTCATGGATAATCCATTCTACAAACCCTGCCTTTTGCCTCCATGCGTTTTCTCCACCGCGAGCCCTCCATCGCGCACCCTCCCCATCGGCTAGCCCTCCCCCAGGCGGCAGCGTTGCTGGGCGTGATGTTGGGTATGGGGGCACAAGCCCAAACACCTGGCGACGGTGCAAACGCAGGAATGAATTTGCAGCCTAGCAGCAAACTCGAAGAAAGCATCTCTGCATCCCAGCGGGAAAGCGCGCCTGTTTTTCTGGAAGGCAATAGCCTGCGGGGGCGCCCTGATATGGAAACGGTGATTGAAGGCAATGCGGTTCTGCGCAAGGCCGGTACGACCATCCAGGCCGACAAGCTGGAGTATGACCAGTCCACGGACCAGGCCAAGGCCAACGGTAGTGTTCGTATCAACCGGGGCGGCAATGTGTACCAGGGCCCCATGCTCGAACTCAAGGTGGAGCGCTTTGAGGGTTTTTTCAGCCAGCCCAGCTACCGTTTTTTGCAAAACGATGCCCATGGGCAGGCGGACCGGGCTGATTTTCTGGATGCCAGCCATACCGTGGTGCACAACGCCACCTACACCACCTGCCAGCGTCTGCCTGGCCCGAGCTGGATGCCCGACTGGATCTTGCGCGCCACCACCATCGAACTGGACAACGACGAAGAGGTGGGCACCGCTACAGGCGGTGTTTTGAGTTTCAAGGGGGTTTCCATCCTGCCGGTTCCGGGCATCAGCTTTCCGCTGACGGACAAGCGAAAGTCGGGCGTTTTGCCGCCCACTTTGGGCGTGGACAACGTGAACGGCGTGGAAATGGTGGTGCCTTACTACTGGAACATTGCACCCAACCGGGATGCCACCATCACACCCACCCTGATGACGGCGCGAGGCGTGGACGTCGGCGCAGAGTTTCGATACCTGGAGCCCGGCTATACCGGCACCCTGCGTACCAACTACATGGCGCAGGATGCCTTGCGCGGTACCGACCGCTGGGGCCTGTCGTATTTACACAATGCCACCTTCAACACAGGCCTGGGTGGAATGAGTCCTTTGGGCCTGGGCGTGAACTTGAATAGAGTGAGCGACGATGACTACTGGCGGGACTTCACCCGCAGCAGTGCCACCCTGACCCAGCGCTTGCTACCCAACGACATCAATACGGTGTGGTCCTATGGACCTGTGGGTTTCAACGCCCGCGTGCTGCAATGGCAGACTCTGCAAGACCCCAGCGCGCCGATCGTTCCTCCCTACGACCGGGTGCCACAACTCACCACCCGGTTTGGTGCCTACAACCTGCGGGGCTTTGATGTGGCCCTGGAAGGTGATTTCACGCAGTTTGAGGCCAACCGTTTACGTACCCTGCAGCCCAATTCCCAGCGTACTTTTGCGCATTTGCAGGTGAGCCGACCCTGGCTGGCACCAGCCGGTTTTGTGACGCCCAAGATGCAGTTGCATGCAGCGGCTTACCAATTCGACGCAGCGCTGAACAATGGGAGCCGGTCAGCCGTCAGCACGGTGCCAACCTTCAGTCTGGACAGTGGCCTGGTGTTTGAACGCGAAACCCGGTTGCTGGGTCGAGACCTGGTGCAGACGCTGGAGCCGCGGGCCTTTTACGTTTACACCCCTTTTCGTAACCAGAGCCTGCTTCCAAACTACGACACGGCGGCTTTTGACTTCAGCTTTGCCAGCATCTACACCGAGAACGCCTATATTGGTCACGACAAGATTGCAGACAACAACTTGCTCACTCTGGGCTTAACCACGCGTTTTCTGGATGCCCAAAGTGGCGCTGAAATAGCCCGTTTTGGCCTGGCTCAGCGCTTGCGCTTTGAAGAGCAGCAGGTAACGCTCAACCCGTCGGCCTCCTCGGCTACGGCTGGTTTCAGCGATGTACTGGTGGGCGCTTCGGTGAATCTGGATGAGCGCTGGGCACTGGACTCCACCTTGCAATACAACCCCAGAACCGAGCAATCAGTGCGTTCCGTGGTCGGCGCTCGTTACCGCCCCGGAAGTTACAGGGTTATCAATGCGGCGTACCGTTTTCAGCGCGATCTCAGTGAGCAGGTGGACGTAAGCTGGCAGTGGCCTCTGAATGGCCTTTGGGGCGAGTCCTCGCAAACTGCAACAGGTGCGCCAGCCGGTGGCGGGCGATATTACGGGGTAGGTCGATTGAATTACAGCCTCAATGAGGGGCGATTGGTCGACACACTGCTGGGGGTCGAGTACGATGCCGGGTGCTGGTTGGGGCGGGTGGTGCTGGAGCGGGTGCAAACCAGTGCATCGACGGCGACGCAGCGCTTGATGTTCCAGCTGGAGTTTGTGGGATTTACCCGGCTGGGCATAGACCCCCGCAAAACATTGACCCAGAATATTTCCAGGTACCAGAATTTGCGGGAATCCGGCGGCACTAGCAGCCGTTTCAGTAACTACGATTAAACAGACCATGAACTTTCGCTTTTGGGCCCTCGCCCTGGCTTTGACCGGTTTTCTGGGGGTCTCCTCAGCCCAGCAGACTTCCCAGCAGGGCGATTTCATTGTGGCCGTGGTCAATTCTGAGCCCATTACCAAGAATGAGGTGCAACGGCAGATGCAACGCGTGGTTGAGCGCATGCAGGAGCAAGGGCAAAAGCCGCCGGCACCAGAAGAACTGCGGCGGGCCGTGCTGGAGCGCCTGATCAATGACCGCGCGCAGGTTCAGTTAGCGCAGGAGCTGGGTATTCGGGTGGACGATCTGGCGCTGGATCAGGCAGAAGAATCTTTGGCCCGCCAGAGCCAGATCGATGTGGCGGAGCTGCGCAAGCGCACGGTGAATTCCGGTTTGGGCGTGGCGGAGTTCCGTACGGAGTTGCGCGAACAGCTGCTGATCAACCGATTGCACGAGCGAGAGGTCGGTTCGCGTATTCGCATCACCGATCAGGACGTGGACCGCTTCATTCAGCAAGAGCAGGCCAGCAACTCCGACCCACTGGCCCAGGAAATCAACCTGGCCCATTTGCTGGTAGCCGTTCCTGAAAAGGCTACATCTGAAGAGGCAGCTGCATTGTTTTTGCAGGCTCGCACGCTGCTAGCCCGCATTCGAGCCGGTGAAAACTTTGAACAGCTGGTGCGTGAACTGTCTGCAGCGCAGCGCACGGACGGCGGGCAACTCGGCTTGCGTCGGGCCGATCGGTATCCGACGCTGTTCGTTGCTGCTACCCAGAATCTGGCGGTAGGCGAAATCTCGGACGTGGTTCGATCGGGGGCGGGATTTCACATATTGAAGGTGGTGGAACGACGTGCACCCAATACTCTGGTCAAGACCGAAGTCCAAAGCCGTGCCCGGCACATTCTGCTTCGTGTCGGACCCCAGTTGACCCAGGACCGCGCATTGGCCCGTATGGCAGGCTACCGCCAGCGCATCGTGACAGAGAAGGCCACCTTTCAGAGCCTGGCGAGAGAGTTTTCTGAAGATGGAAGTGCAGCCCAGGGCGGTGACCTGGGTTGGGTCAATCCAGGAGCGTTCGTCCCCGAGTTTGAGGCCGTTTTGAACCGCCTGGAGGAGGGCGAGATTAGCCAGCCTATGGTGTCGCGCTTTGGCGTGCATCTGATTCAGCTGATGGAGCGGCGCAGGATCGACCTGAGTCCACAAGAAGTACGCGCCATGGTTCGCAGCCAGTTGCGCGAAGCCCGATACGAAGAGGCTTACGCAGTGTGGGCCAGGGACCTGCGTGAACGTGCTTTTGTGGAGATGCGCGAGCCCCAATGAAACACATTGCCCGCAAGCGTTTCGGTCAACACTTTCTTTCGGATGGTGGAATTATCGATGCGATAGTGCGGGAGATAGCACCCAGACCGGGCCAGCACATGCTGGAAATTGGCCCGGGCCTGGCCGCATTGACACAACCGCTCGTCGAGCGCGTGGGGCATTTGACGGTCATCGAGCTTGACCGTGATTTGGCTTCCCGCTTGCGAGGGCATGGGCTGCTGACGGTCATTGAGTCTGATGTGCTCAAGGTGGACTTTGGCGCGCTGGCACAAGCGGCGGGCTCGCGGGTTCGGGTGGTTGGCAATCTGCCCTACAACATTTCCACGCCCATTCTTTTTCACCTATTGAAGTATGTGGATGCCATTGAGGACCAGCACTTCATGTTGCAAAAGGAAGTGGTGGACCGCATGGTCGCCCAACCTGCCACCTCGGACTACAGTCGCCTGAGTGTGATGCTGCAATGGCGATACACCATGGAGAACGTCTTGTTCGTACCTCCAGAGAGCTTCGATCCACCGCCCCGCGTAGACAGTGCCGTGGTGCGCATGGTGCCCCTGAGCGATCCACCCGCAGTAGACGTCTCGCTTCTGAGTGAGTTGGTGCAGGTGGCCTTTAGCCAGCGGCGCAAGTTGCTGCGCCATACGCTGGGAAGGTGGCTGGAGGGCCGGTCTTTTGACGGCACTTTTGATGTTCAGCGGCGGGCAGAAGAAGTGCCAGTACAGGAATACCTGTTGCTGGCGCAGCATTTGTGCCGTTTGGCCAATTAGTGTGTTTTATTATGTTGGGTATGAGAGTGACGCAAGGGTTAGCAGGATCAAGCAGGAAGTGAGGAAGACGATGAAAAGGCAATTCATGCGCGTGGCAATGGCTGCGCTAGCAGCAGCGACCCTTGGAGTCGCTCCGGCCGTTGCGCAACAACAAGCAGCAGGCTACAACTTTTCTCCAGTCAATCAGTGGGATATCAATCTCACCGCCGCTTACTGGAACCCGATCATTGCCTATGTTTCGGAGAAAAGCGGTGTCAAACTCAACTTGAAGATTGGCCGGACCTCCGCAGACACAACCAGTTACGTCCTGGCTAAGGAAGTGGACTTCGTGTTTAGCAACCACTTGTTCAGTCCGGAGCGTGAGCAGTTGGGATGGAAGGTTTTTGGCAGACGCAATACGGCTTCCTTGCTCGGACAAATTGTGGTGCCCGCGGACTCCAGCATCACTGACATTTCGCAGCTCAAGGGGCAGGAAATTGCTTTTTCTGGACCGGAGGCCTTCATTATTTATAAAGTACCGTACGCTCATCTGCTTTCCAAGGGTATTGATGTGAAGGTGGTCTTCGCCGGAAACCAGAACTCCGCGTTCGCACAATTGTTCAGTGGCAAGGTGGTGGCATCGGGCGGTAACTCGCAGTTGGTGGATGGCTATACACGCCGTGAAGGTAAAAAATTCAAGGTTTTGTGGAGTTCAGAGCCATTTCAGGACCTGGCTCTGATGGCTTCTGCCAGAGTGCCCGAGAAAGATTTGAAAGCGGTTTCCGCAGCATTTATTGGCATGTCCAAGGATCCGCGTGGACAGGAGATTTTGCATCGCGCATCCAAAGAGGTTGGGTTGTCGGCTGACGCCTACTTTATCCCGGCCTCGGGCGCTGACTATGCTGCATACCGCCGTTTTTACCAGACGGCCCCGTCCAACTTGCATTAGTCAGCAAACACAATGCATTTCATAGCCCGACTGTTGCCAAATTCCCTGGTCGGGCGTATTTTTTCCCTGTACGTTGCATCCCTGCTGCTGTTTCTCTGCGTGGGTTTGGGCCTGTTCTATCGCTATCAGTTCACCCAACAAGTTGCAGACGAATTGCAGACTGGTGAAATGTTGATGAATGTTGCGGCACAAACGGTGGGCGACAGTGCAGTGATTGGTGATTACGACACCATCTCCAAAACACTGGAGCGCTCCATCTCCCGTTCCAATTTTGCACAGGCTCAGTTTATTGACAGTCAGGGTGGCGTCATTACCGCAAACAACCCCATCAAGATCAACTTGAAAGCGCCTGCATGGCTATTGGCCAATGTCCAGGAGAGTTTGTTTGAAATCAACCACAACATTGTGGTGGGCGGCAAGGACTACGGTGTTCTTCGGCTGAAGTTTGCTGATGAAAAAGTAGCTGCCGGACTGTGGAGCATGGCGTTGTACGCTCTGGCAGTGGCGCTGGGAGCCATGGTGGTGGGGGTGGCCTGGATGCGCATTCCCCTCAAGCGATGGCTGGGCAATTTCGATCGGGTGCGGGCTAGGGAAGCGGAGATTCTTTCCGGGTCCCTGAACATCAATGCACTGATCGACAGTGATGCGCCGGTGGAGATTCGCCATACCTTTGACATACTGCACCGCGCCGCAGTGCGGCTGACTGCACAGCGGGAAGAAGCTTCCGTCACGCTCAACGCCATCAGCGATGGAGTTATCACTACTGATGCCAACTACTGCCTGGTGTTTTGCAACCCCGCTGCGGAAGACTTGCTTGGCAAGAGTGAGCAGGTACTGAAGGGCCAGGATGCCAGGGAATTGTTGCCTTCCGCCTTCGTTGATGATGGCGAGACAGTGGACTGGAAAATTCGCAGACTCGAAGTCCCGGGACCTGGCGGAACCAAGGTAATTCTAGACACCACCCTGTCAACGATTTATTCCACGGACCATGTGGTATCCGGACACGTGCTGGCTTTCCGGGATGTGACCCAGCGTCATGCTCTGGACCAGCAATTGCGAAGCGAGCTGCAAATTCGCCAGCGGGCGCTCGAGTCCCTGCGCCGAGTGCTGGATACGTTTCAGTCTCGCGCAGATACTTTGGCGTCGCCTCTGCCCGTGGACGATCTGGATGCGCTGACCGCCCGGGTAGTTTCCCTGATGAATGAGCGTGAGCGCGGTCGACGTGCGCTGGACAACCAGAAGTTTGCCTTGGATCAGCATGCCATCGTGACCATCACAGACCTGCAGGGCAACATCACCTATGCCAATGACAAATTCTGTGAAATCAGTGGCTATGCGCGTGGTGAACTGGTGGGTGTGAACCACCGGATTGTGAACTCCGGTGTTCATGAAGCATCGGTCTTCGTCAATATGTGGGACAACATCACCCAAGGTCGGGTCTGGCGGGGGGAGGTTTGCAATCGCGCCAAAGGAGGATCCCTCTATTGGGTCGATGCCACGATAGTTCCGCTGCTTGGCGGCGACGGCTTGCCCGAGCAGTACATCGCCATTCGAACGGACATCACCACCCGCAAGACTTTCGAAGCGAAGTTGGCAGAACAATTGCAGTTTGTAGAGGTTCTGCTCGAGGCAACGCCCACAGCGATTTACCTGAAAGACTTGCAAGGGCGGTACTTGCGGTTTAACAAGGCCTTTGAGAACCTGTTTGGAATCCATCGCGACGCCTGGATAGGCAAAACGGTGTTCGATCTGGTGCCTGCCGATGCAGCCAGCATGATGCACGCAAGAGACCTGGAGTTGTTCCAGAACGGTACCGTGCAGACCTATGAGGCCGCATTTGTCAATCGCAAGTCGGGTCAACCCCGCGAGGGGCTGTATTGGAAGGCACCGTTGACCGATATCGACGGCAAAGTTACGGCCTTGGTGGGAACCATTTTGGATATCACCGAGAAGAACCGCTTTGAGCAGGAGTTGCGTGAAGCCAAGCGTACCGCCGAAGCAGCCAACCAGGCCAAGAGCGATTTCCTGGCGAATATGAGCCATGAAATTCGTACCCCCATGAATGGTGTGATCGGCATGACAGACCTGGCCTTGGGTACGGAGCTTGAGCCCACCCAGAGGGAGTACCTGACTGTCGTGAAGAACTCCGCACACTCATTGATGGTTATTCTCAATGACATTCTGGATTTCTCCAAGATCGAGGCGGGCAAACTCAATATCGAGGAAGTTGAGTTTGATCTGCCTGAGATGGTGCTCGAAACGCTCAAGAGCCTGCAGGCTCGCGCGCAGAAAAAAGGTCTGGAGTTGCGCAAAACACTGGAGACCGGGGCGTTGACGCGGGTGGTGGGTGATCCGGTGAGAATCCGCCAGGTGCTCACCAACCTTTGCGACAACGCCATCAAATTCACGTCGCAGGGCAGTGTGGAGCTGACCTTGCAGTCCGCCGCTCAATCCAATGGAAACCACGAGCTGCACTTCGCCGTGCGTGATACCGGAATTGGTATTCCAGAAGAGAAGCAAAAAGGTGTCTTCGAAGCCTTTACCCAGGCCGATACGTCAACGACCCGGCAATTTGGTGGTACGGGCCTAGGCCTTACTATTTCCGCGCGCCTGGTGTCGCTGATGGGCGGCCGCGTGTGGGTGGAAAGCGCAGTGGGTCAGGGGAGTACTTTTCACTTTACCGTCTTGGTTCAATCGGCTGCCACTTCTACAACAGAACCACTTTCATCCATGTCATCAGCGCCAAAGGCACCCGACATCCGGCCGCTTCAGATTTTGCTGGTCGAAGACCACCCGATTAACCAAATGCTGGCGACCACCCTACTGAAAAAGTGGGGACACACCGTGGTTCTGGCCAAGAATGGCCAGGAAGGTGTCGATATGTTCCCGACCCAGGCGTGGGACATCGTGCTGATGGATATGCAGATGCCCGTGATGGGTGGCGTGGAAGCGACCCGCTTGATTCGGGCGGCCGAGTCTGCCGGAAAACGAACGCCTATTGTTGCCATGACGGCCAATGCCATGGAGTCGGACCGCCAGGCCTGCCTTGACGCTGGGATGGATGACCATTTGGCCAAACCCTTCAATGCTGCTGGTTTACAGGCCAAGCTGGAACTGCACACGCGCGCTTGACCATCAGGCAAGCGGCAGCAAAGTGCCAGTCAGCAAAAAGCCCATCACCAGGATGGGCTTTTTCAATAAGACCCGGTAGGGCTTAAGCAGCTGCTAGCCAGTAGCCTGCGTTAAATGGGCTGCTCATGCGCAGCGCCAAAGGAGAAACGTCCAACAATTTGTCGGTGGGCATTTTTTCGCCCGTTTCTGTAGTCAGGTCGATACCAGAGACGGCTTGCGCCGCTGCGGTATCGCTGTTTGCCTCGTTCGCCCGTTCTGCTTGGCTGGTGGATGCAGAACGGGCTACAGAAAAGAATAGAAACACCTGAATGGTATTTTCCGGTCTCCCCAGTAGTCGGCAGTGTCGCGGAAGATGTCCAGCAGTTGCTCGCGGGCTTCCTTGTCAAACTTGACGTTGGCAGGAATATGCTCCAGCACGGCAATAAAGCCAGGCTGTGGGCCCGACTTGTGGACCGGGTCGGTCATGCTGTCATACAACGCATCAAAGTTCTTGCCACCTTGTGTAGGCAGCATGAACTGCTGGCCAATCAGGTCGAGAACGTCCTGTTTGGTTTGCGCGTTGGCCAGGTTGGCGTACAGGAAGTGGTGTCCCAATGCCTGGGCCGCTTCCTGCAAGTCCTGCACCCTGAAGGCGCGTATCGATTGAACGATATTGTTTCTAACGGTTCGAAGTGGCGTGTCCATCCCCGATTCTCTTTCTCAAAGTTCAAAATCAACTCAAGGCACGATCTTGCGAAAGCTCGCGTAGTGATCGGCCGTGTAAAAACATGTGTCAGGCTTCGTTGCCGCTCCACCGCAAACAATGCGACGAGCACCCCGGTTCCTGGATCCTGGCGTTTTCACGGTGTACTCCCGGTAGTAGCCGCGCTTGAAAGCTGGGAGCAAACGCTCCCGGTTTCCAAAGACAACGCCATCTTTCTCATACGGAAAAGGTCCGCCCTGAAAAATACGTTGGTAGGTGTCGCGACCCTGTTCAGGAAGCTGATCCACGGTGACCACTGCGTCGGCAGACTGCCAACCCAGCTCTTTGGCAGTAACACCACCAGACACCAGCAAGGCTATAAGTGTCAAGCTAGTAAGTGCTAACTTGAAGATGCCCTTATGCACTGTGGACCCCCCCAAACTACTACGGGTAAACCCGAAAATCCAAGAAGCGTAGTGTCGCGTATTTGAAGTAAAAAAGCAAGGGCTTGCTTAATTAATAAGCAAGCCCAAATCGTTTGATTTACTTGAGAAGTAGGTACTAACTCTTGGTTTATGAACTAACGGGTCGCATTGGCATCTGCGACAGTGAGCGCCGTCATGTTGACAATTCTGCGCACAGTCGTGCTCGGTGTAAGGACATGCACCGGTTTGGCCGCACCCAGAAGCACCGGCCCAATGGCGATATTGCCGCCCGCCGCAGTTTTAAGCAGGTTGTAGGCAATATTGGCGGCATCAATGTTGGGAAGCACTAACAAGTTAGCATCGCCGTACAGAGTGCTGTCGGGCATAAGCACTTTGCGTGCGGCACCGTCGAGCGCGATATCGCCATGCATTTCGCCATCCACTTCCAGCCACGGCGCTTGCTCATGCAGCAGCGCCAGGGTATCGCGCATCTTGATGGCGCT